>JAGADP010000210.1 GCA_017828885.1 Oscillospiraceae bacterium
ATCCTGTAGAATATGAATATCCGTAAACTCATGCCGTTCAAGGATCTTTGCGACCGCCTCGCCCTGCTGTTCGCCGATCTCAAAGGCAAGCAGACCGCCGGGGCGGAGCGCATTTTTCCAGATGCGGGTAATGTCCCGGTAGAAGAGCAGCCCGTCCGTTCCTGCGGCAAGCGCCGATGCCGGCTCGTGCTGTATTTCCCGCTGCAAGGCCTGCATTTCGTCCGCGGTCAGGTAGGGCGGATTGCTCACGATGACGTCAAACGTGCCCAGTGCCCGCGGCTGGTGTTCGTCCAGCACATCGGCAGCATGGAGCGTCACAGGCAGCTTGTGATAGGCGGTATTCTTCCGCGCATAGTGCAGCGCATCCTCGCTGAAGTCGAGCGCATGTACCTCCGCCGCCGGGAGATGCTGCTGCAACGCCAGTGCGATGCATCCGCTGCCCGTGCAAAGGTCGATGATGCGCAGCGCCTGCTTCCCCTTGCACCAGTCCAGCACGGTCTCCACAAGGACTTCCGTGTCCGGGCGGGGGATGAGCACGCCCTTGCCGACAAACAGCCGCATCCCGAAGAATTCCCACTCCCCGAGGATGTATTGCAGCGGCTCGCCGAAGGCTCTGCGCTGCGCCATGTTGCGGAGCGGGTTCTCGTCCTCGGTGGGGATGCCCGTTGTCAGCAGCTTTTCATAGCGGCATCCCGTGACCTGCTCGAACATGCACCGCACATCGAAGGCAGCATCCGGGATGTCAGCTTGTATCAGATAGTTGGTCAGCTCCGTGTGGAGCGCGGTTGTGTCCATTACCATTTGTCATCCTCTAAGTTCTCCGGGATGCACGGCGTCAGCGCTGCGATGGCGCATTCGATCTGTCCCGCATTCGGCTCGCGGGTCGTGATGCGCTGGAGCTGCAAGCCCGGCCAGGAGATGAATTTGGAGATAAAGCTGTCGCTCCGTCCGGCAAACTGGATGGCTTCAAAGGAACAGCCGATGGTGATGGGCAGCAGCGCGAAGCTGCACAGGAACCGCTGCCACGGGATCGTGAACGGCACCAGGCACATCACCAGAATGCTGATGAACAGCGTCAGGAAGATGAAGCTCGTGCCGCAGCGGGGATGCAGCCGCACCTGCTTCTGGACGTTCTCGACCGTCAGAGGGAGACCTGCCTCAAAGCAGGCAATGGTCTTATGCTCTGCGCCGTGATATTCGTAGGTGCGCCGGATGTCCTTGGACAGCCCGGTGATCGCCATATAGCCGATGAAAATGATGATCTTGATGATGCCCTCCAAAAAGGACTGCAAGATGCGGTTTTCGAGGCCTGCAAGGTTCATGATGCCGCCGACGATCCACTTCGGCAAAAACAGGAACAGCAGAAATGCCGCCGCCGTGCTGATGACAGTGAACACGGTCATGATGGCGCTGACGGTCTTTTCGGTGAAGTGTGATTCGAGCCAGAGGTCGAGCTTGGAGGGCTTTTCGTCCTCGTTTTCCTCGTCCTCCTGTCCGTTCACCTGCTTTTCGGCGGACTTCATCAGGCATTTGTAGCCGTCCACCATCGAGAAGATGAAGCTATAGACGCCCCGGATGAGCGGGATCTTCTTATACCACGGTCTGTCCTTGCCGACACCGCCCTTGATGTCCCATGTCTCCACGTCGATCGTGCCGTTCGGGAGCCGGCAGGCCATCGCGCCCTTGTAGGCGCCCTTCATCATCACGCCCTCAATGAGCGCCTGCCCGCCGATCTTGCTCCGATGGCACGCCGTGGGGCAGGCTTCGGGCTGCTTTTCTTTTTCTTCCATGTATTCTCCTTGTTGCTATTAACTGCACTGACAACGCATGTTCTGCGCCATCGTGTGAACTGCACCCGGCGTGCGTCTACCCGCGGGGGTTCCCCGCTATTCAGGCTTCTGTCCGGGCGGGAGGGTGATGGTCACGGTCGTGCCGATTCCCTCTTCGCTGGTGATGTCGAGCCTGCCGCCGTGTGCGGCGATGATCTCATCTGCCACGGCAAGTCCGATGCCTGAGCCGCGGCGGGTGTGGTTCGGCTTATAGAATTTCTGCTTGATCTTCGGGAGGTCGGATGCCTTGATGCCGCAGCCGGTATCCGAAACGCTCACCACGATATTCCCCTGCCGCTCGGTGGCTTCGATATGCACGAGACCGCCGGGGTCGGAATACTTGATCGCATTGTCGATGACATTGATGAACACCTGACGGATGCGGTTCTTGTCGCCGTAGACAAACGGCAGCATCTCCGGCTCGTCATAGGTGATGTGGATCTTGTCGCGGGCGGCCTTGTCCATGTAGATGAGGACGGCATCGCCCAGCTCTGCCAGAATGTCCATCGTGTCCTTCTGCAAAGTAAAGTGACCGCTCTGCATCCGGGAGAAGTCCAGCAGCTCCTCGACCATCTGGGACAGACGCTCGGTCTCGCTGATGATGACGTTCATGCCCTTGTGGATGGTCTCGGGGTCATTTTCGGTGTAGATGGTCTCCGCCCAGCCCTTGATGGCCGTCAGCGGCGTTCGCAGCTCGTGCGACACCGAGGAAATGAACTCGTTCTTCATCTCCTCCGCGGTGGACAGCTCGTCCGCCATGTGCGTGATCGCCGTGCAGAGGTCGCCGATCTCGTCATTGCCGTTGTAGCGGATGCGGAACGAGAAATCGCCGGTGGCGAATTTTCCCGCAGCAGTACTGAGCTGGGAGATCGGCCGGATGATACTGCCGACGAAGTAGATGCCCGTGATGATGAGCAGCAGCAGGATCGCTGCGCAGATGATCGTGGCGGCGATGGTGATGGTCGTGACGGTGGAGTCTACCTCCTCGAGGGAGGATACGACCCGCACGGCGCTGTATTCCGTCGAAAAGGACGAAATATCCATGCAGACGGCCATGATCTTTTCCTTATTGTCCGCCCTGCCGACCCAGTAGCCGTCTCCGCCGGAGATGAGGTTCTCATAGTCCGGGAGCGCCGTATCGGCCGAAGGCGAGAAGCCCGACGACGTCAGCACGACTCTGCCCTTGACATTGACCGCCATCAGCTCCATCTTGTCCTTGGCGGAAAAGCTCTCAAAGGTATTGCGCAGCTCCGGCGAAAGGTTCGTCTCGGAATCCTGCGCATAGCGGGAGAGGATGTTGACAACGCTCGTCAGCTCCGCGGTGAGCTTCTGTCTCGCACCGGCATAGTAGAACGTCTGGATGGCATAGATGAACGCCAGCTCCATGACCACCATGATGAGTACGAGCACACCGAGGTTGTTGGCGATCCAGCGCCGGAGGAGCGTGCGCTTCTTGGGCTTCTTCTCCGATTTATCAGGTCTTGTCATTCCACTTATAGCCATAGCCCCAGATGGTCACGATATACTGCGGATTGGACGGCTCATCCTCGATCTTGAGACGGATGCGGCGGATGTTGACATCCACGATCTTGTAATCGCCGTAGTAATTCTCGCCCCAGATGTGGTTGAGGATGGAAGCTCTGTCGAGCGCGGTGTTCTTGTTGTTCATGAAGTACTCAAGGATCTGGTACTCCACCTGCGTCAGGTCGATCGGCTTGCCGTTCTTGGCAACAGTGCGGCTCTTGAGATTGAGCGTGAACGGGCCGGACTCGATGACCGGGCTGGAATCGTCATGGATGAAGCTCATGCAGACGCGGCGATAGATGGCATCCACACGCGCGGTCAGCTCCGAGAGGGAGAAGGGCTTGGTGATGTAGTCATCGGCACCGATCATCAGACCGGAGACCTTGTCCATCTCCTGTGTACGGGCGGTGAGCATGATGATGCCGAGCGTGGAGCTCTTTTCCCGCAGCCGCTTGCAGACGGTGAAGCCGTCGATGCCCGGCATCATGATGTCGAGCAGGACAATATCGAAGTTGCCGTTCTCGTCATCAAAGGTCTGGAGCGCTGCCTCGCCGCTGTTGACGTCCACCACGTCGTAGCCGGCACGCTTCAGGTTGATGACAACACAATCGCGGATGACGTCCTCATCCTCGCAGACTAAAATTCGTTTCATGGATTGACCTCCTTTTTCTGTTTTGCCTTTCTGAAAGCTCTGTAGGCTCTATTCTTTGTTCTTTCCCCTCAGCTCATGAACCGGAAGCAGGGCAGCAGCTTGCCGATGGTCAGCGAAAGATCCTGTCCGCTCTCCGCCTTGGCCAGATAGGCCGCTGTACCCTTGGTATGCAGCAGGCAGTAGCCGGATTGCAGGTGCTCGTTCGTGTCCGCCTCTTCATAGGAGATGTAGATGCGCAGCAGGACGGGCATGCTGTCCTCCCATGCGCCGTCATAGGCCACGAATTGCAGCTCGCTGCCCGTGACGTCCTTCATGACGGAAACATGGTTGCGCCATGCCTCCGGCAGCAGAAATGCATAGCCGTCGCCGGCGCTGTAGTAGCTGTAATACTCGGTATAGATCCGCGGCTCCTGCATCATTTTCCAGCGGGTCTGACGGATCTTGTCGGAGTCGGCGGCGTCCTCGTAGCCGGGGAACGACACCTGCACCGGGATCTCCGGCACGCCGTCGCTGTCGATGTCCATGCAGGCAAGTCCTGCACGGCGGACGGTGTCCTCGACCTTGTAGCTGCACCGGTCAAGCAGATTGTTGAGCTGGCCGTCCTCGAGACAGAGGATCTCCGTCTGGAGGTTGGAGGTACCCGTGGCCGCATCGACATAGAGCGTCACCCGGCCATCCGGGAGCTTGCCGTAGATGAGCTGGGTATAGTCCGTGTACCGGTCGCGGAAGCTCCAGCGGTACTCATGATAGCGGTCGTCATCCCCGAGCCGGTAAACGGCTGCATAGGCAGGATCGTCCGCCGCTGTGGCAGCACCGAGCAGGATCAAGTCGGGATGCTCTGCGCCGCTGCCGGAATCCGCCACATCGAACAGCGCATAGCTGTGGGAGAGCGTCTGCTCGAGGTAGTCGTCCTTATAGGAATACACCGAGAGATACTTCTCCGACTGGTTCGAGGTGGAATAGCCGACGATGATGTTGATACGGTCATTCGTGCCGAGCTTGGAGATCACGACCTTCTCGATCTCGGAGCCGTCGGCGCTGCGGTCGCAGATGGACAGCCATTCCCCGTCAATGCAGTCGAGGATGTTGATGCGCAGCCCGGTATCCGCCGCAGCAATGCCGTTTTTCTCATAGAATACAATGGCCTCCTCCGTGCTGTCACCGTCAATATCCGTCACGATGAAGGCGGAGAGATAGGTGCCCTTTTTGGGATATTTCAGCCGGATGTCCGGGCCGGTCGTATCCCGCAGCGCCTGGTAGATCTGCTCCTGCTGGGCGCTGAGCTTCGGGGGCGTGAGCATCGTATCCACGTTGATGCCGATGGAACAGCCCGTCATACAGAACGCCGCCGCACCTGCCGTCAGGCGCAGCAGCAGAGGCCTGTGCCGTGCTGCCTTATCTCTGGTCGATCGGAACATAGGATTTCTTCTTGGGAAGTGCCTTGTACGCCGGCCGGATGATGCGTCCGCCGGTCATGAGCTCCTCCATACGGTGTGCCGACCAGCCCGCCATGCGGGAAACGGCAAACAGCGGTGTATAGAGCTCCTCCGGGATGCCGAGCATCCGGTACACAAGGCCGGAATACATGTCTACATTGGCGCAGACGGTCTTTTCGATGCCGCGCACCTCCTTCATGAGGATGGGCGTCAGGCGCTCGATGGTGTCGAGCAGACGGAATTCCGCCTCGATCTCCTTGCCAGCCGCCAGCTTGAAGGCCTTCTCCTTCAGGATGACCGCTCTCGGGTCGGAGAGCGTGTAGACCGCATGTCCCATGCCGTAGATCAGGCCGGAGCCGTCGCCGGCTTCCTTCTTCAGGACGCGGCGGATGTAATCGGCGACCTCACCCTCGTTGTCCCAGTGCTTGATGTTGGCCTTGAACTCTTCGAGCTGTGCGGAGACCTTGAGGTTGGCACCGCCGTGCTTCGGCCCCTTGAGGGCGCAGACTGCCGAGGAATAGGCAGAGTACGCATCCGTGCCGGAGGACGTCAGCACACGGCAGGTGAATGTCGAGTTGTTGCCGCCGCCGTGCTCGGCATGGAGCATGAGCAGCACATCGAGGAGCTGTGCCTCCTCGGGGGTGTACTGTCTGTCCGGACGCAGCATCGAGAGGATGGTCTCGGCGGTTTTTTCATCCGGACGCAGCGGGTGCATGAAGAGCGACTGGTTGTCGAAATGCTTCCGCTTCACCTGGTACGCATTGACCATGATGATGGGCATTTTGGCGATGAGAGAGATCGCCGTGCGCATCTCGGACTCGAGGGTGGTATCCTCGCAGTCGATCTCGTTGTAGGAATAGAGAGACAGGATGGAGCGCGCCAGCTTGTTCATGATGTTGCGGGACGGCGCCTTCATCATCATGTCCACCACAAAGCCAGAAGGCAGCGACCGGTGCATCGAAAGATGATGGTTGAACGCCTCGAGCTCATCCTTGGTCGGCAGGTCGCCGAACAGCAGCAGATACGCCGTTTCCTCGAAACCGAAACGGTTCTCGCGCTCGGCATTGTGTACGAGGTCATAGATGTCATAGCCGCGGTAGATCAGCTCACCGGGGATCGGCTCTACCTCACCCTCGTTGACAACGTAACCGTGGACATTGCAGATATTCGTGATACCGGCCAGCACGCCTGTGCCGTCGCTCCGGCGCAGACCGCGCTTGATGTGGAATTTGGTATATAAATTCTGGTCAATACGGGAATGTTCCTTCAGATGGTCGCATAAACTTTGCATATCAGCATTGGAAAAGACCTTACCCATAGGACGAACCTCCTGGAAATAAAGATAAGACTTGCTTCGGAATGTTCCGAGAAAGTCTATAGTAATACATAATACATTATAGCATTTTCTGGGTAAGAAGTCAATACACAAAAAGAATTACCTCCTGTATCCCGCAACATATCACAAAAAGGGGAGAGAACTGCTATGAAACGCCATTTTCTCAGTCTGCTGCTGTTCGCCTTTCTGCTGACGGGACTGCCGCTGCTGCCGGTCATGCTCATCCGTCCGGCGGAGGAGATCCCGGCGGCGGCACCGGTCACGACCGCGGAAACGACGGACTTTTCCACAACTGAACCACAAGAAGTGGGAAACGCCGCCGTGTATCATGTGCTCGACACCGAAACAGGCGAGATCCGGGAGATCCCGCTGCGGGACTACCTCATCGGAGCGGTGGGCGCGGAGATGCCGGCCTCCTTTGAGCAGGAAGCCCTCAAAGCGCAGGTCATCGCCGCACATACCTACGCCGAGCGGCAGTGCATGCTCTCCACCGGCAGGGAAGACTTGCAGGGGGCGGATTTCTCCGACGACCCGGCAGTCTATCAGGCATGTCTGACCGAGGAGGAGCAGAAGGAGCGCTGGGGCTCGCACTATGCGCTGTACCATGACCGCATCGCCGCAGCCGTGGACGCCGTGCAAAATGAGCTTCTGTACTATGACGATGCGCCGATCATTGCAGCCTTTCACGCCATGTCGAGCGGCCGGACGGAATCGGCGGAGAATGTCTGGGGCAGCGAGATTGCCTACCTCTGCTCCGTGGCCAGCGATGCCGACCGGGATGCGCCGGAATATGAGACAGCCGTGACCCTCAGCGCCGATGCCGTCCGGGAGTGCCTGCTTTCGGCGCATACGGGGCTGACGCTCGGGAATGATCCGGCAAAATGGTTCGGCGAACCGACTGTCTCGGAAGCGGGAACTGTGCTGCAAATGCAGGCGGGTGACGGCATCTTCACCGGGCAGGAGCTGCGGGGCATCCTCGGACTGCGGTCGGCGGCGTTCACGGTCAGCTATGCGGACGGGCAGTTCACCTTCACCGTCCACGGCTACGGGCATGATGTCGGCATGAGCCAGTACGGCGCCAACGCGATGGCGCAGGCAGGGCACAGCTACAAGGATATTCTCTCTTATTATTACCCCGGGGCTGAGCTAAAGCAGCTCCCGCAAGTCTAAGGCGGAGCAAAGATAAAAGTTTTTGATCCAGCTTTTTTCAAAAAGCTGGTCAGGTCCAGGGCTGAAAGCCCTGGTCGCTCGCCGCAGCGAGCGAGATCCCCTGAGCCCGAAGGCGTAAGCAGACAGCCAGCGAGGAACGAACGCTGCTGGTCGCTTATGCAAAGCCTCTGCAAGGGGTGAATTTGAAAAAGCCCCAGTGGGGCTTTTTCAAAGAGGGGACGCTCTGCAAGAGAGAGCGTCCCCTACCCATCCTCCGAAGATGCCTCCCCTCGCCGCCTTTATGCGGCGACAAACAGCCTTCACCACGCAACAGCGACATAAACCCCCTGCCACAATCCCATAGGGCAGGGGGTCGCTTTGTCTATGCAGTTTGGATTACTCGACCGGCAGATCAATGATCTCTACAACGGCCTGGAGGATGTTCAGGGCATCGGTCTCGTCGATCTTGCCGTTGTTGTCCACATCGGCATTTCTTCTGCCCTGGTCAGAGATCGGGTCATTGACCATGAGGTTCTTGTTCAGCGCGATGACATCGAGGATGCTCAGCTTGCCGTCGCCGTCCACATCGCCGTAGAGCGTTACATCAAGCTCTGTTGCATCCGTCGGCTCATCGGACGGCTGCTCTGTCGGCTGGGTGGGTTCTTCCGTCGGCTCCTGAGTCGGTTCCTGGGTAGGCTCCTGCGTGGGCTCCTGCGTAGGCTCCTGCGTGGGCTCCTGCGTGGGCTCCTGGGTAGGCTCCTGCGTGGGTTCCTGGGTAGGCTCCTGCGTCGGCTCGGTCGGATCCTCCTCACCGTTGTCGATCACGGATACTTCCTTGTCAAATACGAGGGTGATGGAATCAAGATCAGCCGTTGCATTGCCGTCTGCCCACCACTGCTGGATCTGGAGGTATCTCATGACCATGTCATAGTTATACTCGCCGCTCTCGTCATCCGCCACGCCGTCAAACGGTACGGATGCAGAGCCGGAGGAGGTCAGGGAGACCTTCTCAGCGCTCCATACTGCGGAACTGCCGCCGTCACGGTATGCCTCAAAGCCCAGACCATAGCCGACATAATCGCCGCCGGTCACCTTGCCGTTGAGGATGATGGAGGTCAGCTTTGCGCCCTGTGCGCCATAGGGAGAGAGGTCAACCATGTAGTAGGAGCTGCCGTCGCTGGTCTCTACCGGAACATCGGAGAACTTCAGGGTCACGCGGTTCTTGGTCGTGAAGCTCGGACCGTCGCCGGAACCGCCGGAGACCTCGTTGATGATCTTGCCGACTTCCTCATCGAACCACTCGAGGTTGTTTCTGTCGAAGTAGCTCAGATCGCCGTGACCGCTGTCGTCCCAGAGGAATGCAGCGATACCGCTCGTGTTCATGGCCGTGGTGTCTACGGTCTTGATGAACTTGTGGATGGAATCCACGTCCTTGTTGAACTTGCCTGCATTGGCAACGCCGGACTCGCCGAGGATAACAGCGATGCCCTTATCCACAAAGGTGGATTTCATTGTGGAAAAGTCGTTGTAAACGGCGTTGATGTCCGCACTTGTGCCCCAGTCTGCACGATAGCCCCAGGAAGCGCCCGGGTCTGCCACGCAGAAGGTGGACGGACGGTAGTAGTGGATGGATACGGCCAGCATCGGATCATCCGGCACCTTGAACTTGGAGGAGCAGGTCTGGTCGAGGTCGGTGTTCGCACCCGCCAGGAGCAGCAGACGCTTGCTGTTGTTGCCGCCGGTGCTGCGGATGTTCTTGACGAACTCCGCATTCAGCGTATTGACAATGTTGTAGTCATTGTCGGTGTAGCCGTAGGGATTGTCCCAGCCGACTTCGTTCATGTCCTCGAAGATGAGGTGCTCGTCATACTCCTTGAAGTAGTTGGCGATCTCCTTCCACATGGTGTTGAACTGCGGAATCGCATCGAGACCCTTGTTCAGCCAGAGGCTCTTGCCGGACTCCCAGTCCCAGTGCATGTTGATGATGACATACATGTCCTGCTCACGGGCATAGTCCACAACGGTCTTGATGCGGGCGAGGTAGTCATCCTCAATGTCGAAGGTGTTCTCGTCGGTGTGCTGGTACCAGGTGATCGGGATGCGGACGGAACTGATGCCCTCTGCCTTCAGCGCAGCGAACAGATCCTTCGAGGGCATATCGTTGCCCCAGCCCGTCCATGTCTCCTTTGTCCATGTCACGTTCCATGCATCGAAGGTGTTGCCGAGGTTCCAGCCGAGTCCCATCTCATCAACGATCTGGATGGCGGTCTTGTCCGCAGCGGTCGCCGTGGACAGAGAAGAAGTGAGGTTGCTTGCTGCCATAGAGAGTGACATCACACCCGCCGTGGCAATAGAAATGATTTTTTTTGCTGTAAACATCGCAAATCTTCCTTTCTGTAGTTTCTTTCCATCTTTACTATATCATATTCCATAATATTTGTCAAGAAGATTTGTGAAAAAAGATGCATGAATTTTCGGAAAGAAATACACCAAAATCCGGTGTGTTACACAGAAAGCAGGTAAAAAAATACAGCAATTCTACAAAAAATCGTGAAATAGCTTGTATCAGGGGAGGAAGTGTGCTATAATATAGGTGTATGGTCTGTCGGGGATGTCCTTTTCCGGGTAGAATCCCCGTCAGACTGACTGCAATTTTTGCGATATTACCGTATCCGGAAACCAAGATACGGACGATCAGGAGGCAAGCATGAGAAAAAGTGGCATACTACTTCATATTTCCAGTCTGCCGTCCCGTTACGGCATCGGCCGGATGGGAAAGGCAGCCTATGACTTTGTGGACTTTCTGCACATGAGCGAAACAGCCTGCTGGCAGATCCTCCCCCTTTCCCCGACGAGCTACGGCGATTCACCC
Organism: Oscillospiraceae bacterium; assembly: GCA_017828885.1. Taxonomy (GTDB): domain Bacteria; phylum Bacillota; class Clostridia; order Oscillospirales; family Ruminococcaceae; genus UBA3855. The sequence continues at coordinate 10,799 of JAGADP010000210.1, forward strand.
TACCAGAGCTTCTCTGTCTATGCCGGGAATCCGTACTTCATCGACTTCGTCAAGCTCGAATCCCAGGGACTTCTGACCCGCGAGGACTACGCCTCCATGCTCTGGCAGCGTGACGGGGAGACGATCGACTATGAGCTGCTGTACCGCAGCAACATCACCGTCCTGCGCAGAGCCTTCACCCGCTTCAAGGAAAAGCCCATGCGCGGCTTCACCGCCTTCAAGAATACCAACAAGCACTGGCTCAAGGACTACGCCCTGTTCATGGCGCTCAAGGCCGAGCACGGCGGCAAGGCATGGTACGAGTGGGAAAAGCCCCTCGCTATGCGCGATAAAAAGGCCATCGAAGAAGCCGAGACCCGCCTCAAAGACGAGATCGAGCTCTACAGCTTCATCCAGTTCATTTTCTCCCGTCAGTGGAGCGAGCTGAAAAAATATGCCAATGACAAGCACATCGAAATCATCGGTGACATGCCGATCTACGTCTCCTACGACAGCGCCGATGTCTGGTGCTCGCCGGAGCTCTTTGCCCTCGACAAGGAGAAAAAGCCCATCGAGGTGGCAGGCTGCCCGCCGGACTGCTTCGCGCCGAAGGGTCAGCTCTGGGGCAATCCGCTCTATGACTGGGACTACCACAAGAAGACCGGCTATGCCTGGTGGATCTCCCGCCTGCAATATGCCGCAACGCTCTACGACATCATCCGGATCGACCATTTCCGGGGCTTCGAGAGCTATTACACCATCCCCTTCGGCAACAAGGACGCCGTCAAGGGCAAGTGGCGCAAGGGTCCGAACAAGGCGCTGTTCACCGCCGCCAACAAGGCACTCGGCAGCATGAACATCATCGCCGAGGATCTGGGCTTCATCACGCCGGGCGTGCGCAAAATGCTCGATGCCGTGGGCTATCCGGGCATGAAGGTATTGCAGTTCGGCTTCTCCGGGCCCGATAACGAGCACCTGCCGATGAATTTCAGGACATCGCACATGGTCGCCTACACAGGCACCCACGATAACGAGACCCTCCGGGGCTGGCTCGAATCCGCCGACAAGAAGACGATCAAGTTCGCCAAGAACTACCTGCGCTGCAAGAAGCAGGAGATCCCGGACGAGATGGTCGCCGCCTGCTGGGCAAGCATCGCAGAGCTGGCCGTGGCACAGATGCAGGATTTCCTGCACGAGGACAAGTCCGCCCGCATGAACACGCCCTCCACGCTCGGCGGCAACTGGATGTACCGCACCGAGCTCGAGGACTTCACGCCGGAGCTTGCCAAGGAGATCCGGAAGCTCAACCGCACCTATGGCAGAGCCGTTCAGGCGGAAAAGCCCGAAGCGGGTGAGACAGCGCCCGAACCCGAGGAAAAGCCCGCCGCTCCGAAGCGCCGCAAGCCTGCCGCACCCGCTGTGACGGCATCGGAGGCACCGAAGCGCCGCGGCCGCAAACCGGCTGCCGCATCGGCAGAGACCAAGCCGAAACGCACCTATACCAGAAGAAAAAAACTTGAGACAACGGAGGAATCTTAAATGCTGAACTATACAAAGGAAACGTTTCTGAACTACCTCAAAGCCACGCTGCCGGAGAACTTCACCCCGCAGGTGCTGCACAATGCCATCGGTGAGATGGTCATGAGCCTGATGACCGAAGACTGGGAGGATTCCCGTGCAGCGCACCGCAACACCCGCCATGCCTGCTATTTCTCGATGGAATTCCTCATGGGACGCAGCATCTTCAACAATCTCCTGTGCCTTGGTATCTATGACGAGGTGGAGAAGGCGCTCAACGATCTGGGCACCTCCCTGTCCGCGCTCGAGGAGATCGAGGACGCAGCCCTCGGCAACGGCGGTCTTGGCCGTCTGGCTGCCTGCTTCCTCGACAGCGCCGCAACGCTCGACCTGCCGCTCGACGGCTATGGCATCCGCTATAAGTACGGCCTGTTCAAGCAGCAGATCAAGGACGGTTTCCAGTGTGAGACCGCCGATGACTGGACAAGATACGGCGATGCATGGAGCATCCGGAGAGACGAGGACACCGTGCTCGTCAAGTTCAGCAACATGACCGTCAAGGCTGTCCCCTACGACATGCCCGTCATCGGCTACGGCACCAAGCACATCAGCACGCTGCGCCTCTGGCAGGCAGAGCCGGTACAGGAGTTCGACTTCCACACCTTCAACCAGCAGCACTACCTCGAAGCCTGCGCCGAGCAGATCTACGCCGAGAACATCTCCCGCTGCCTGTATCCGAATGACGATACCAATGAAGGCAAGAAGCTGAGATTGCAGCAGCAGTACTTCTTCTGCTCCGCATCGCTCCAGGATCTGCTGAAAAAGCATTTCGAGGACTACGGCACCTACGAGAACCTCGCCGAGGTACTCACCGTGCAGCTCAACGACACGCATCCGGTCATCTCCATCCCCGAGCTGATCCGCCTGCTGATGAACGAGGGCATCACTTTCGAGGATGCCGCAGAGACCGCACGGAAGGTCTTCCGCTACACGAACCACACCATCATGGCAGAAGCGCTCGAAAAATGGTGGGCGCCGCTCGTCAAGGAGCTCCTGCCGGAGATCTACCAGATCATCCAGCGCCTGCATGAGATGCTCATCGCCGAGCTCTACGAAAAGGGCGCCGAGAAGGAAGAGATCCAGTCCATGCGCATCATCAAAGACAACATGATCCACATGGCGCACATGGCGATCTTCATGGGCAGCTACGTCAACGGCGTGGCAGAGATCCACACCCAGATCCTGAAGGACACCGCCCTTGCAGTATGGTACAAGTACTACCCCGAGCGCTTCCAGAACAAGACCAACGGCATCACCCAGCGCCGCTGGCTGGCGCTCTGCAACAGAGAGCTCTCCGCGCTCCTCACAGAGCTCCTCAGCTCCGACAAATGGACGACGAACCTTGACCTGCTCAAGGAGCTCGACAAGTACGCCGAGAGCGACGCCGTCATCAAGCGCTTCATGGACATCAAGACCGAGAAGAAGCGCCAGCTCGTGGCGAATATCTTCACAAGAGAGCCTGAACGCTTCGAGAATGACGTACAGTGCGCCGAATTCTTTGACGCCGACAACGCCGTTTTCGACATCCAGATCAAGCGTCTGCATGAATACAAGCGCCAGCTCCTGAATGCCTTCTCGATCCTGTATCTCTACTACGGCATCAAGGACGGCTCCATCAACAAGGATGAGCTGCCGACCGTGACCTTCCTCTTTGGTGCGAAGGCTGCACCGGGCTACAAGCGCGCCAAGGCGATCATCAAGTATATCAACTCCATCGCCGACATGATCGCAGCCGATCCCGAGGTCAATGACAAGATCAAGGTCTTCTTCGTGGCGGACTACAATGTCTCCTATGCCGAAAAGCTCGTCGCTGCGGCAGATATCTCCGAGCAGATCTCGACCGCCGGCACCGAGGCATCCGGTACGGGCAACATGAAGCTCATGCTCAACGGCGCCGTGACGCTCGGCACCTTTGACGGCGCAAACGTTGAGATCGTGCAGGAAGCCGGCGAGGAGAACAACTATATCTTCGGCGCAAGAGTCGAGGAGCTCAAGGAGATCGTACCGGAATACGACAGCCGCCGCCTGCTTGCCGAGAACGACAAGATCCGCAAGATCGTGCAGACCCTCATGGACGGCACCTTCGGCGACAACGAGGACATTGCAGAGCTCTACGATGCCCTGACCGAGGGCGCAAGCTGGCATGCACCGGATCACTACTACGTGATCGGCGACCTCCAGAGCTACTGCGACAAGAAGCTCGAAGCCCTGAAGGACTACAAGGCCGACCGCCTTGCCTTCGCCCGCAAGCAGTGGCACAACATCTGCCACGCCGGCAAGTTCAGCTCTGACCGGACGATCGCACAGTACGCCGAAGAGATCTGGCAGATCGAGCCTGTAAAACTTGACTGATATTTTTGTCGGCTGACGCCGACTCAGGAGGGGCTCCTCGCCCCTCCTAAACCACCCTCGGCAGGGCGGTGACCGCCCTGCACCCGCATCTTTATTGATGCAAAGAAAAGGAGAACATCTATCTATGAACTATGATGTCATCATCGCCGGTGCCGGTGCAGCAGGTCTGTATGCGGCGATCAATCTGCCGGCAGACGCCAGGATACTCCTGCTGACCAAGCGTGAGCTCGGTCTGTGCAATACGGCGCTCGCACAGGGCGGCATTGCCGGTGTCTACAATTCGCCGGAGGACAAAACCAGCCTGCACGAGAACGATACCTATATCGCCGGCGGCTTCCAGAACAACCACAAGACCGTCCACATGCTCGTAGAAGAAGCCGCACAGGACATCGGCAAGATCATCGAGCTCGGCGTGGACTTCGACAAGATGGAGAACGGTGACTATCACCGCACCCTCGAGGGCGGACACAGCAGACGCCGCATCTTCCACCACAAGGACGCGACCGGCAAGGAGATCGCCGACAAGCTGCTGGCCTATGTCCAGACGCTCCCGAATGTGGAGGTCCGTGCCAACACGCTCCTCTGCGACGTGAAGAAGACCAAGACGGGCTTCTCGGCGCTGCTGCTGCATGACAATGC
>JAGADP010000211.1 GCA_017828885.1 Oscillospiraceae bacterium
AGAATGTATGAAGGGTGATACTATGCCTGAGAAGGAAAATCTGATCATCGGCAGAAATCCTGTCCGCGAAGCACTGCGCAGCGGGCAGCCGATCGATACGGTATTTGTCAGCGCCGGCGCGAACCTCGGAGAGATCCGCGAGCTCGCCAGAGAAGCCGGTGCTGTTGTCAAGACCGTAAATGAACAGAAGTTATCGCAGCTTGCAGAGGGCGGCGTACACCAGGGCGTTGTGGCGCTCGGTGCGTGCGCGAAATATGCAAGCCTCGAGGATCTGCTGGAGGTCTCCGCAAAGAAGGGGACCAAGCCCTTTCTCATCATCTGCGATGAGATCGAGGATCCGCATAATTTAGGTGCCATCATCCGGACCGCCGAGACGGCGGGTGCGGACGGCATCATCATCCCCAAGCGCCGCAGCGCCATGCTCAGTCCGACGGTCTACAAGACCTCTGCGGGCGCGGCAAGCTATCTGCCGGTCGCAAGGGTACCCAACATCGCCGCAGCCATCGACCGTCTGAAAAAAGAGGGCATCTGGATCTACGGCACCGACATGAACGGGAGCCTGTACACCGAGACAAGCTTTGACGGCGCGCTGGCGTTGGTCATCGGCTCGGAGGGAACAGGCATGAGCCGTCTGGTACGGGAGAAGTGCGACTTTCTCGTGAAGCTGCCGATGCTGGGGAAGATCACCTCGCTGAATGCATCCGTGGCAGCGGGTATTTTTATGTATGAAGTGGTTCGTCAGAGAGGATGAGTTTACATAAATGAAAAAACAGGATCAACAGGATCAGCAGGATCTGCTGCTGGATGACATCCTGAGTGAATATGCGCCCGGCGACGAATCCGCCGGCGTTCCGGAGGCGCCTCACCTGAGTGAGGAGGAGAAACGGATCGCCGAAGCGGTCGCCCATGCCGAGACCACCCGCCGTCCGCCGAGACGGCGCGATCCGAATCAGGTGCACACCAAGGTCGGATTCGTGCAGGCAGCCGATGCCGAGCCGATGCCGGCGCGCGTCAATGTACCGTCCGGTCAGAAGCCCGCACAGCCGGCTTCCCCGGTGCATAATTTTTCGGATGACACCCCCAAGATCCGGCGCATGAGCGATTCGACCCGTGCCCGGGAGATCGCCAAGAACAAGAAGAAAAAGAAGAAGGGCGGCAAGCAGCCGCAGCAGGATTATACCTACGAAAAGGAGCGTCCGGAGGGCGAGTATCTCTTCACCCAGATCAAGGGCGCCAAGCGTGCAAGACAGCGCAAAAAGGTCAAGCGGGAGCCCGTGCTCGGTGCGACCGGTACCGAGACGATCCATCTCGACCTGAAAGACGTCGTTCCCGTCAAGCAGGCACCCGCAGCGGAGCCCGTGCAGCCCATTGAGGTACCGCCGGCACCGAGAGCGCAGACCACGAGTCTCGATCTCTCCGGCGAGAAGCAGCAGGCCAAGCCCGTTGACCTCGACGTCACCATCAGCCGCACCCAGGAGGAGGCCGAGGCCGAGACCCGTCTGCGGCAGGAGCGCATCGACCGGATGGAGCTCCAGAACATCGCCGACATCCGCTCGGACATCGCCGAGCTGCGGGGAGCGATCAGCTTCCGCATCCTGGCGCTGCTGATCGTGTTCTTCATGAGCGCGTACATGGCGCTCGGCGACATCATCCACACCCGCTTCTTACAGGATCTGCACCCGATCATGCTGGCGTTCATCGAGCTGCTGCTCGGTGCGGCGGCGTGTGTGGTCTGTGTACCGGTGCTGCGGAACGGCTTCACCCGTCTGCTCCGCTTCCAGGCCGATACTGACAGCCTTGCGGCGGTGGCGCTCGTCACCGGCATCGCGTCCTGTGTCTCCAATGTCGTCACCACGATCGGCTATGGCACATACCGGCCGTATTTCCTGCCGTGTGCCGTGTTGACGCTGCTGCTGCATTCGATCGGCAAGCTGCTGATCGTGAACCGTGAGATCACCAACCTCCGCTTCGTGATGCGCCGCCATGACTGGCACGGCCTGCACATCATCGAGGATGAGCAGAAGGCCGAGTCGCTCTCGCGTGGCGTGCTGGCCGACTTCCCGATCCTGGCGGTGATGCAGCATACCGATTCGCTGACCGATTTCCGGAAGTACACCTACTCCGCCGACCTCGCAGACCGCTGCTGCCGCGTGATCGCGCCGGTGGCAACGATCTTCGCACTGGCTGTCTCGATCGCAATGACGATCCTCCGCGCCGAATCGGTGGGCTATTGCCTGATGCTGCTGTCCATGTTCTCGGCGGCGGCCAGCGGTGCGGCACTGACGTTCATCGTCAACCTCCCCATGCTCAAGGCGAGCCGCAAGATGGCCAAGAACGGTGCTCTGCTGCTCGGCTACCAGAGTGTGGATGATTTCTATGATACCAACGGCCTTGTCATCGACGCCGCTTCCCTCTTCCCGGAAGGCTCCGTCAAGCTGGCAGGCGTAAAAATGTTCATCAACGGCAAGACGGATGAGGTGCTGCTCACTGCGGCCAGCCTTGCACGGTATTCCGGCTCCATCCTCGGCGGCATCTTCAGCGATGTCCTGCAGGGGCGTGACCGGCATCTGTACCCGGTGGA
>JAGADP010000212.1 GCA_017828885.1 Oscillospiraceae bacterium
CAGATGGCTACGGCGAGGGGCTCGAGCAGCATCCGATCAATACGGAGGAGTTTGGCGAGATCTATGTCAGCCTGTGGGATGGCACGGACGACTGCCGGATGGTTTTGAATGCCGTTGATTCTGAGGAGCAAGCTCCTGGAATCGGCGGCATTCAATTCCATCCGGCAGTCATCCGTGCCATCCCACAGACTGACGTAAATATCGCCAAATTCTGCGGTTCTGATCGGATGCTGCTCCAAACCCTCGCCGTAGCCGTCAGACCTCTGACCACGCCACCAGTTGCGAAATTCTTCCGCTTCGCCCTCGTTCAGCGGCTCCGAGAATCTACACGTCAGCACACCCATCAGCCTGCCGTCCACGACCTCCACAGACGGGAACGCCGACCAGACCTTCTCGCTGACAGATGAGCTATGGCTGTAGTAGACCATCAGCCCCCGGTCACGCTCGTTTTCGTCTGTGTATCCCTGCATGAAACGGTTGATCTCGTCCCGGCAGGCGGTCGCCTCCCGAGGATCAATGCTGTAGGATTCATTTTCATCCTCATCCGGCACAGTCTCGATCTGCAGCGACGTGATGAGCCGCATCGTATACAGCGGCTTCGGCGTCAGGCGGATGTCCGGCTGGAAGTCCATCTGGAGCGGGACATACTCAGCGGCTTTGATGTCAGCACGGCTTTGCAGATGCTCCGTCAGCGCATGGCAGAGCGCGTCCTCAAAGTCAAATGCATCTGTCTCCTCGGCAAGCTCCTTGAAATTGAAGCTCTCCTCGCCCCGATGCATCCGTTTCACCGCTTCCTCCGCCATGTCAGCGAGAGCGTTGTGGATCCGATGCTCCGCCATGGTGAACCCCGCATCGAACGCCAGTTGCTTCGCTCCCGGCACGAACTGCGCCCGCCGTGCATAGCTGTAGCCCTCCGACTGCACAAGAATACCGTCATCGTCCTCACTGTCCAGAAACAGCACACAGTGCGCTCCATGCTCGTCATTCCACATGAATTTGCGGTTCTCTGCGATGTACGGGCTGTCATCCATCGGATGCAGCCGCATGGCCTCAAAGAACCGATGCGGCAGAACTACGGTTTTCTCCACAATACAGCGTTCCGGCTCGAAGCACTCCGGCTTGTGGCTCAGCGGTACTTGCAGTACCAGTTTCTTCATGGTATCACCCCCATTCGTTTTTTGTCGGCAATAAAAAAGAGCCGACTTTACTGGTCTCTCATCTTGTGAAAGGCCACTAAAATCGGCTCTGAAACTTTGTGTGCTATTTTTTGAGAATTTTTGCTGAAACCGTCCTACAGAGTTCTGCCCATCTTCAATTTTCTTCAGAATAGCGGAAATATGGATCGGATTGTCAGAAATCGTCGGTTCGAATCCGGTAAGACGGGGGCTGATATCTACGGTTTGACCTTGAAAAACATCTGCGTTCGGACAGCAAAAAAGACCGATGAATCGGTCTTTTTTGCCTTGATATCATTATTGGTATATCAATATGGTGGAGGCGAAGGGAATTGAACCCTTGTCCGAAGCCCTATTCCCACAGCTTTCTACGAGTGTAGTTTATCTTTTAAGATTCCCCGCACGACCCGCCGGTAAACAGGCTGGAAGTGAAGGTAGTCCAAATACATTCCTGCGGTGTGGACATGCCGCCGGAACGTTCACCACTCATCGATGCCCTGTAAGAGCCGTGGTCCTCAGTTACAGGACAGATGCTGACTTAAGCAGCAACCTGCAGGCTGCGAGAGCTTACAGTAATCTTGTTGTTAGCGTTTATATTTAAACGTGCCGCAGTTTAAAGAGATGCAGCAGACCTCTACTCGCTTACTATGGTGCAAAAACCCCGTCGAAACCGGTACGCCCCCATTTGTATATCTATTATACACGGTTACTTGCCGGTTGTCAAGTACTTTTCTGGTAAAAAAACGGTGACAAACAGCGCTTTCTGTCGGATCCGGCCTCAGCGGTTCTGCTCCTTGAGCGCACGGTCGATCGTGCGCTTGGCAGCACGCTTTGCCGCATCCTCGCGCTTGTCAAAGAGCTTCTTACCACGGCACAGCCCGAGCTGTACCTTCACACGGGAATCCTTGAAATACAGCGACAGCGGCACCAGCGTCAGACCGTCCGTCTTGGTCTTGCCAAGCAGACGGTGGATCTCCGCCTTGTGCATCAGCAGCCGCCGTACCCGCAGCGGATCCCGGTTGTAGATATTGCCCTTCTCATAGGGAGAAATATGCATCTGCTTGATGAACAGCTCGCCGTTTTCGATGCTGCACCAGCTATCCTTCAGGTTGACACTTCCCTGCCGGATGGACTTGACTTCCGTACCGGTCAGCTCAATGCCCGCCTCGAATGTCTCGAGGATAAAGTACTCATGCCGTGCCTGTCGGTTCTCCGTGATCAGCTTCGTGCCCTTTGTACGCATCATTTCACCCCCGTTTCAGATGTATCAGCCGTTTTCAGACATCAAATTCGTCGCCTTCAAACGAATCCAGTTCCAGACTGTTGAGCAGATCACGCAGAGCGACCAGCTCGTCTGCCGTCATCGTCAGGCCCTTTCCCATACGGGTGTGATCCGGAGACCAGTCGCGCAGATCATACTTCGGCTCACGGTCATTCCAGCTCACCATGTTCAGCTCTCTTGCCCAGCCGCGTGCATTCTCACCGATGGAGCCAAGCTGCTCCGTGATCTCATACTTCAATTCTGCCATTGTCTTTGCCTCACTTTCTCATTCTTCCAGGTACGCCCTGATCGCCGGCATCTGCTGCATCGTCAGCGCATAGCCCTGTGCATACAGCGCCATGAGCTTGTCCACGCACTTTTCCGTCCGTCCCACACCAAGTGTATCCTCCGGCGCGATCACATAGACCTCACCGGCCGTTTCCAGATCCTCGAGCTCCGACACGCACACGTTATAGCGCAGATGCCGTGTCTCGAGCTGCTCTGCATAGGCGGGGTATTTCTTCCGGTACTTGTTCACTGCGACATGCATGAGCGATTCCTCATTTTTCCGGTAGGAACGCTCCCGCGTCAGCACGACGATGGTCTTGTTGCAGCCATCCTCGATCGCCTTGCGGAACGGAATAGAATCCGCAATACCGCCGTCCGCATAGAGTTGCCCGTCGATCTCGATCGGCCGGAACATCAGCGGCAGCGCACAGGTCGCCCGCAGCACCTGCCAGGTGCGGTCTGTTCGGGACACATCAAGGTATTCTGCCTCACCCGTTTCGAGATTCGTGACCGCAGCGATCACCTTGCCCTGGAACCGCTGCAGCGCCGCATATTTGTACGGCAGCAGCTCATTCGGGATCGTCTCGAATACATATTTGAGGTTGTAATACGAACGGTTCATCGGATTCAGGAGATGATGCATCCCCATGTAGGAAGAGCTCCTTACAAAACGCCGGAGCATCTCTCGGTTCCGTCCCTTCTGCCCGGAGACATAGGACAGACCGTAGGTGATACCGGCCGAAGAGCCGATCACATAATCCGCCATGATACCGGCATCGAGCAGAGCATCTGTCACACCGCTTGAAAAGATCGTGCGGTGAGCGCCGCCCTCGAGCACCAGTCCAAGATCCATTCGTATTCCCTCCCTTCCGTGTCAGTCGTCAGACCATACTATATATTATACACGATTCCGGAACAGAATGCAAGAGTTTTTTCCAATTTTTCTGTCGAGCCCTGGCTACGTCCTTCTCCCCCACAAAAGCAGCACCGCACGGACAAAAGATCCGTGCGGTGCGTTCGTTTTTTGGCTTGTCAGGGCTGGTCATTTGTCGGATCCGCGCCATCGAGTAGATCCTCCGGAAGAGACGGCATCTCCGTACCCTCCGGGTAATACTCGGCAGCCTGCTCCATTTTGTCGCCCCCATAGGGCACCGCAGGCCCCTGCGCAGGGGGTGGCGGGTAGGACGACTGTTCAGGCGGCTGGTAGAAGGCATGCGGGTAGACCGGCTGTGCGTAGGGTGACGGCTCATCAGAGACCTTCGGCGGCACATAGACCGTGCGCTTCTGGACCGGCGCAGTATACTGATAGGAAGACTGTTGATTGCCCTGCGGAGGATAAGAAGACTGCTGATTGGACGGCTGCTGGTAGGACGGCTGATAGGGAGCCTGTCGGTTCGGCTGCGGCGGCTGCGGCCGGAACACCGGCAGCGACGCACCGGGGGGCGGTGTAGACTTGTAGCTTGCGTAAGGGTCTGCCGCTTCCTCCTTGGCTTCCGGGTAGAAACCGATCGGGATGTCCTCCCCTGCCATCTTCCGGATCCGGATGAACGCGACCACAAGGCAGGTCAGATAGAACACGAGGAACAGGAGCAAGGCGCCCCATGTGCCCACCGTGAGTGTAAAATCGTAGAAGCCGTGTACCAAGATCGGTGCAGCACAAGCGAGGAACAGGTTCCGGTATTTCTTGCTGGTATAGCCCCAGAATTCAGCCTTTTTGGCAAGTCCATAGAAATAGCCCATAAAGATGCCGAACATACAGTGTCCCGGCACCGCTGTAAGCGCACGCATGATGGCCGTCGGGACGCCGCCGAGCAGAAAAACGTACAGGATATTCTCGAGTGCAGCAAATCCGAGCGAGGTCGCCACGGCATAGACCACCGCATCATAGGTGTAGTTGAAGTTCGGGTTCCGCCATGTACACAGCTTCAGGACGACGAATTTGCCCATCTCCTCGACAAGCGCCACAATGAGGAAGTTATCTATCACAAGATAGGGCAGCGTGTCCTCCGGAACGAAGGTGTCTAAAGCGATCGTGCCGAGCCGTTCAAGAATGATAGCGCTGATCGTTGTCAGTGCGCCGAAGAGCAACAGCTTGCCGATCAGCGCCTTCGGCTCCTGTTCGATCTTGTCAAGGCGTCGGATGTACATCATCAGGACGATTGCCGGCAAAAGTGCCAGAGCAAGCAGTATTCTTGATGTCATGCTTGTACCTCCGTCTGTTCCGTTTGTTCAGCGGGCTTGGCTTCATACTGCACGGCGAGCCATCGCAGCATCTCCTCGTGTCCCTCGTTGGACAGCGGGAAGACAGCGGAAGCCTCCGGTTCGGTCAGCTCCGAGCAGATGAAGCCGTGCCAGATCGTCACCCGCAGCTCATCCTCCTCCGGCACGATGCGGAAATTCAGATCCTTCCGGCTGCCGGTGAAGATATTCTTGCTGATGAAGTAATAGAGCCGCGGAATATCAAAATCATTCGGTTTTGCCATGTTGTAATTCTCCCTCCAATAGTGTGATGACCTCGTTCAGTGACGGCACACAGGCATACAGCAGCGGCTGTAGGTCTTCGTCCGGCTGCGAGAGGTCGGGTATCATGACCGCCCTGCACCCAGCCGCATGCGCCGACCGGATGCCGTTCGGGGAATCCTCGAGCGCCATGCAGTCCGCAGGCGCAAGCTGCAATATACTGCACGCTGTCAGGTAGATCTCCGGGTCGGGCTTGCCGAGCTTGACCATATCGCCGCAGACGAAGGTGTCGAAGTAGTCGAGCACCCCGATCCTGCCGAGGAAATCCTCCGTCCGCTCCCGGTCGGTCGCCGTCGCCACGGCAATGCGCCTGCCGGTCTGTTTCAGATAGGCAAGCAGTTCGTCGAGACCGGGCTTTTTCTCCAGCCCATGCTCCGCGATGTATTCTGCCGTCAGCTCCCGCCGCCTTGCACGTATTTTTTCATATGCAAAGCGTTCGCCGAAAATGCCCTGCAGATGCGGTTTTGCATAGATCGCCGCAAGGCTCCGGATGCCGAGCACCTGCTCAAAGGTCATCGGAAAGCCCGCCTCATGCGCCGCCTGCATCCAGAACTTCGCCAGCAACTTTTCCGTATCGAGCATCAGCCCGTCCATGTCAAATATTACGCCCTGTGTGGCCATGTCGTCAGCCCCTTGTCTTATGATGAATATGCTCATCCGAGAATTTGGAATAATAGAAGCGCTGTTCCTTATAGAGTCCGTAATAGCCAGACAGCAGGTAGCTTACCGCCACCACGAGCAGGCAATACGGCACGCACTGCATCCCGAACAGCTCCGCCGAGATGAACAGCGACGCCAGCGGGCAGTTCGTCACGCCGCAGAACAGTGCCACCATGCCGACCGCCGCGCAGAGCGACGGAGACATGCCGGCCACATGCCCGAACACACATCCGAACGTCGCGCCGACAAAGAAGCTCGGCACGATCTCGCCGCCCTTGAAGCCGCCGCCGAGCGTGATCGCCGTAAATACCATCTTGAACAGGAAGGCGTACCAGACCGCCTGCCCGCCGATGGCGTTGTGTATGACATCGTCACCGATGCCGTAGTAGTTTTCTGTATGCAGCAGAACGCCGAGCAAAATCAGCGCCGTGCCTGCCGCAGCGATGCGCAGATACGGGTTCGGCAGGAGCTTTTTCATGCCGTGCTCCGTCCTGTGCAGCACCACGCAGAACAAAATGCTCAGCGCCGCGCAGAAAATGCCGAGCAGCAGCGTTTTGGCCGCCGTTCCCGGTGTGAGCGCCGGGATCTCGAGCACATCGAAATGCGCCAGCGGATAGCCGAGCTTCTCCGCCACAAAGCTTGCCGTCAGCGATGCGATGACACACGGCACCAGTGCCGCATACTGCATCGTGCCGACACAGCCGACCTCCATCGCAAAGATAGCCGCAGCGATCGGCGTCCGGAAGATGGACGAGAATGCCGCGCTCATGCCCGCATGGATCAGGATGCGCTTATCCTTCTCCCGGAGCTGGAGTGCCTTGCCGAAGAGATCGCCTAAACTGCCGCCGAGCTGCAGGGCAGCGCCCTCACGTCCGGCACTGCCGCCGACAAAATGCGTCAAAATCGTCGAGATGAAGATGAGCGGCGCCATCTGCACAGGGAGCTGTGCCTCGGAGCGCAGCGAAGCAAGGATCATGTTCGTTCCCTTGTCGTGCTTGTCATGCGTCACCCGGTATAGGAAAACGATCGCAAGCCCGCCCACCGGCAGCAGCAGATAGCACCACTGGTGCGCCTCCCGCAGCTCTGTGCCGAAGCTGATGCACCACACAAAGGCCGCGCCCACAACGCCCAGCACGCAGCCTAAAATGAGCGAGAACACCACCCACCGCAACAGCAGCCGGAATTGCAGCAGCGTATGAAACGACCAGCGCATCGCCCAGCCGCGGGCATGGTAGAAACGCTCCGCACTTTTATGCCGGAGCCTGTCGAATACAGACAAAATGCATACCCTCTTTCTGTTTCTTATCTTATTGTAAGCGATTTTGCCGGATTTGTCAAGCGCCGCGCTCTCCCCTGCCATAAACAAAGACCGGCAGCCTGATGCTGCCGGTCTTTTATACCCAACTATATCATTTTGAAAGGAAATGCTGAATGAATCAAGATCAACCTTGGTTCTCGTGGAAGAAGATCGGGAGGGTGTCCATGATGTACCATCTGACATAGCCCCACCAGTGTGTCTTGCCAGGTGCTACGAGGAAGAAGCTGTTGCACTGAGAGAGATCCGTACCCCACTTGAACTTGCTGTTCTTATACATCTCCTCATACTGCGGCTTCATGTTCGGATATGCCAGATCGTCGTCGCCGGTCGCTGCGATGATGAAGAACTCGTTGTCCTTCAGACCGATGCGGTCGATCTCGTCTGCAACTGTCTGCGACTTGGTGAAAGCAGTGTTTGCTTCCCAGTTATCGCCGGAGAGCGGCATCCAGTATGCACAGATCTCCATGCAGCCGTGAACGATGCCTGCCCATGTGGAAGCAGCGCCCATCGAGAAGCCGCCGTAAGCTCTGTGGTATCTGGTCGCCTTCAGGTTTGCCTCGGTCACGTCGCCATCCGCGTAGGTGGAGTATCTGGTCTCGATGAACGGGATCAGGTAAGAACGCCACTCCTTGTAGAAGGTCTGTGCCGAGCACTTGTTGAAGTTCGGGCATACCATGATGATCGGCTCAAGCTCACCATTGACGATCATGTTGTCGAGGATGTTGTTCATCTTGAACTCTTCGATGATGGTCGTTTCCTTCTCGTTGCCGCCGTGCATCAGGTACAGGATGTTGTACTTCTTGGAAGGATCATATCCCGGAGGTGTGTAGACGAGGCAGGTATTGGTGTCGCCGCCGATGTCGTAGTACTCACGGGTCACCTTGCCGGACTGGGATGCTGCCTTGGTGTAGTCCTTTCCAGCCGGAGACTCATGATAGGTGATGTTGGTCGGATAATTGTAGTTGCTCTTGGGCGGCTCCGGCTTTTCAGCCACCGGGAACTTGTCGATCAGACCGTGGATGAACTGGCAGAGATACACGATATCCAGTGCATCTACTTCACCGCTCTGATCCACATCGGCATCCTTCTCGGCTGCCTTGTCCTTGAAGCCGTTGATCAGACCAGCCTTTGCAAGGCCGAGGTCGAAAATGTCGATCACGCCGTCGAAGTTCACATCGCCGATCGCCAGTGTCATGGGCTTCTCAGCGCCTTCGATCTCCGTGCCGGCCACTGCGCCGACAACGTCGTCCACGTAGAAATTGTTCTTACTCTCGGCAGTCTCTACATAGATCACCAGATTGGTGGCGCCTGCCGGGATCTCATAATTCGTGTTTGCAAGCTGTACCCACTGCCCCTTGTTCGCAGTCCCCTCTGCGATGCTGTCGTAGTAGGTCTCATTGTCAGCACCGGTGTACTGTAGCTTCATGTAGAAGGTATCGGTCTCGTCACCCTCAGTGAACATCACGTTGGAGCTGAAGCTGTAGCTCTGGCCTGCCTTGAAGGAGCCGCTGAGCTTCTTGGAAGCGCCGTTCCAGGCTGCCTCACGACCGGTGACGTAGATGGACTTGCTGCCCTCGAATGCCTTGGAAGTCGTGCCTGCGACGGAAGCGGAACCCCTACCGCTCCAGCCGTTCTGGCCATTCTCGAAGGTATCATGGAACAGGTAGCCTTCCGGAAGCGGCTCTGCAGTTGCCTGCGGAGCATTGTACTCGGCGCGGGTGTAATCGAAGTAGTCGATATCCGCATAACCGCCGGTGCTCTTTGTCGGATAGCTGTAGATCGCGCTGCGGTAGCCGGTGAACAGCTTCAGATCATAGGTCATACCGATGGTATCGCCGATCTTTGTCCAGTTGTTGCCATCTGTGGAATAGAAGAAGCTTACCTTGTCGATGTTGTTGGATACGTTGTTGTTGCCGTCAACGGTCGCAAAGGTGAATTCTTCCTTGAGATACGCAACATCACCGCTCAGCGGTACCTGCTCGATGATCTGATCCTTACTGTTGGTCACCTCAGCATTGTTGCCGTAGCCGCCGTTCTTGGACATGTAGATGTACTTGCTGCCGTTGTCGTCCACTCTGACACCGACGTTGCCGTAGTTGAACTGGAATGCAGACAGACCGGCATAGTCACCCGGCTTCATGCCTGTGGTCTCGAGCTTGATGGAGGACGCACAGGACGGGCCCTCGGTACGCATCGTCAGCGTGTTGCGGGCGAACATGATGTTGCTTGCGATATGCTCATTATGCAGCCGCAGATAGCCGTCACGCTCGGTCACAGACCAGGCCTTGTTGTCGGGATTGTGGTTCCACTGCCACTCAAGCTGCAAGTCATTGGAGTTGTAGCTGAAATCATCGCTCTTGGCGAGAACTGCACCCGTGTAATTCGTGTCAAAGGTAAGGGTCGTCGGCGCCTTGCCGTTGATACCCATCATCGGCCAGTTGTCCTGCCAGTTTACCGGAACGAGTACCGGGATACGGCCGACTGAGCCGTGATCCTGGAAGAGTACGCCGTACCACTCGCCGTCCGGGGTATCCACGATACCGCCCTGTGCAACGCCTGCGCCGTAGGTGCCGAGACCGGATTCAAGGACAGTCTTGCCCTCATAGTAGCCGCCGATCTCCTTACTGCGATAGCAGAGCTCGATTCTCGGATGATTGCTCGGCCATGCAATGACGAATACATAGTAGTATGCGCCGATCTTCTGTACATGCGAACCCTCGCCGGCGAGGTTATCCAGACCCGTCTTGAACAGGGTCTTGTCAAGGCCGCCGTTCTTGAAGCCGGTCATCTCAGCGTTGAGCTCCTTGATCTTGATCTCACCGCCGCCGCCGTATACGAGGTAGTTTCTGCCGTCATCGTCGAGCAGCATGGAAGCGTCGTGGTACATGCCGTTGAGCTCGCTTCTCGTCCAGGTGCCGTTCTCGATGTCGGTCGTCTTGTAGATGTAGGACTTGTTGGAGCAGTAGCTGCCGAAGAACGCATAGAACACGCCGTCCTTGTAGCGCAGGCTGGTCGCCCACTGGCCGTGTGCATAGTCATGCTTGCCGTTTGCCAGGTTCTGCACATCGCCGTCTGCATAGGTGTCATAGACATAGTTGCAGATCTCCCAGGAAACCAGATCCTTGGACTTCATGATCGGTGCGCCCGGTGCAAAGAACATGGTCGTGCTGACCATATAATAGGTGTCGTCCACACGGATGATGTCCGGATCCGGTACATCCGCATAGATGAACGGGTTGGCGATCGTCGTTTCTGCTGCAGCCGCTTCCATCGGTGTCGCAAACAGCGACCCGAAAGAATCCGCCGGCCAGGCTGCAGCGCCCGTCAGCATCGCTGCCGCAAGCAGACCCGCCGTCATTTTCTTAGCGATTCTCATTTTCATACGGTAATCCTCCCATCGTAAAAAGCATTTGTCATAACCTTTCCACCCAAATATCCCCCCGTGGATCATGGTTGTCCGTTCTGCGAATTCACGCAATTTTCATTTTCTTCATAAATTATACATGAAGATTGTGACAAATACAACCCACAAAGTGAAGATATGGTGGATGTTATGACTTAAATATCCGAACATTTTTATCGAATTCTGATACATTTTCATGAAATGGCATGACAAATATGACTTTTCTTGTGCTGATAATTGCCATATTGGTACTGCTTTTCAAGACAAATCCGCATCCGGCGCCCGCTTTATTTTTTGTGATAATTTATCAAAAATCCATTGCATTCTATCGAAAAATGTGCTATACTATTATTAAGTAGCAAGCACCATATCTACTGATCGGAGGGATGGACATGAACCAGAACAATCAGGAAGAAAACAGACAGCAACACTCCATGACTCTGGCAAGGCTCGCCATCGCACTCGCGAATGACTATGAGACCGTCTATGTCATCAACACCGAAGATGACAGCTACATCGAATATGGTGTGGTTCCTAATTCCCAGGAGCTGACCAGGCGCTCCTCCGGCCAGGATTTCTATGCCGACACGCCCGTGAATGCCA
>JAGADP010000213.1 GCA_017828885.1 Oscillospiraceae bacterium
ATACCGGCACCGGCGTAGGTCTCCCACTTACCGGCTTTCCGGAGCTTCCGACGAATGAGCATCATGTAGACCGCTGCCACGCCCACCAGAATGAACGCAGTGAGGAGCGCAAGGTGCAGCATATACGCCTTGACCGGGATCAAGTCGCAGGAGGGCGACTGGAGGGCAATGAGCCTGTCGTCCGGGGTACGGCGTTCACCCAGGAGTGCCGCAGAGGCTGTGCCGTTTTCATCTGTCTGTGTCAGCTGGAGGATGCCGCCGCGGATGTATTCCAAATCGTCAGCGCTGAACTGCTCGGCATTGATGGCGAACAGATAGGGATCGAGCCTTGTCATGCCCACATGCGTGGAGCGCGCCGGCATGAAATAGCCCTTGATGTCCGTGGCCTTGCCGTAGGTCTTGGCGCCGTACTTCTCCGGGTCGAGCGTGCCGAACACGAGCTCGGCGGTCACATTGTTGAAGTGGTTGCCGCTCGATTCGTTGACCATGACGGCGATGCCGACCTTGCTCACGGGGTCAAATTCGAGATCCGCCTGTCCGAAGTGCGTGCCGCCGGTATGCCCGTAGATGCGGACGCTGCACTCTGTCGGCCAGAAGCCGTGGCAGCAGATCGGGATGTCCGATTCGCCGTAGAAATCCGTGCCGGAGAGCAGGAGCTCCTGCGTCTCGGGATGCTCGAACAAAGGCGCGGACTCATCCACGAGCGCCTGCCCGTAGCGCATCATATCCCCGATGGTACCGCACGCCGCACCCGCCGGATACATCCCGACATAGCCGGTGTTGATACCCTTGTCGATGGCGTGGGCGAGCATGGAGTTGATGGTGTAGGAATGCATCTGGTTGCGCTTCTCAAAGACAAAGGCATTGTCCGAATGGGTCGGGTTCAAGGCTGTGTGCTCCATGCCGAGCGGCTCGAAGATATGCTCATGCACATAGTCGCAGAAGCTCTCGCCGGTGATGCACTCGATGACATAGCCTGCCACGCCTGCGCCGTAGTTGGAGTACGCCGTGACCTCGCCGGGACGGTGTACCTGTGCCGGTTCAATGGCCTGCAGCTCGTCCCTGAGGGAGCCGATGGTGCTTGCGTCCTTATTCATGATGGGCTTGACAGTCTCCTGCCAGCCGGCATTGTGGTTCATGAGGTTGAGCATGGTGATGGGCTCGTCATAGGAGAGATGCCGGAAGAACCCCTCCGGCAGATATTCACGAACGTCCTTGTTGAGGTCGATCCTGCCCTGCTCATACAGCTGCAAGGCGCTCACCCAGATGAAGGTCTTGGTGATGCTGCCCCACTCGAAGCAGGAATCCGCATCCGCCTTGACGCCGTGTTCCTTGTCGGTCTCGCCGTAGAAGCCGGTGAAGAGGACTTCATCGCCCTGGAAGATGCCGACGAGCGCTGCGCCCATGAAGTCATCATCGCTGGTGCCTGTATTCTGACGGATATAGTCATCAAATGCCTTTTCCACCTCTGCCACGGTCATGCCGGAGGGCAGCAGGGGAGAGGTATCCTCCTCCTCCGCAGATACGGGGAGGCTCATGTTTATCATCAGCAGCCCCGTGCAGAGCAGCGCTGCCGCCTTTTTCAACAGATGTTTCATCGCCTGACCCTCCTTTACAGATCCCGCACATCGTACTCGAGTACGGTGGCGACATAGTAATAGATCGCGTGGAAAACGGCACAGAACAGGAACGTTGCCGCCAGCAGGAAACCGTCCGCTGCCTGCACGAGCTGCATGCCCAGATACAGGAACACCGCCGTGATCTTCCCGGCCGGGATGATCTCCGTGACCATGCCCACCCACAGGAGCGTGGGAACGACGATGATCAGCGCCAGAACGAGCTCAGAGCTGCTCTGCTTCTTCTTGCGTTTGCCGGACTTGCCGAGCTGGAGCGCTGTGCTGAAAATGGATTCATCCCGGAAATAGCTCCGGAGCGATGTGGCGATCCACACGATGCCGAGTGCGGTGCAGGCAAAGTAGATCAGATTGAACAGACCGATCGGAGACAAGCCCAGCTTGCTTGCCAGCAGCGAGACGATCTCCGTATTCTCCACACCCTCGCTGCTTCCCACGATCCCTGTATAGATCAGCCGCCACGGCTGCAGGTACAGCGCCAGCACCATGAGGAGATAGTACACCGTGCTGACGATGGCATACAGCCCGTAGACCATCAGGAAACGTGCATTCACGAGGTCACGCCGCCGGATCGGCAGCAGCGCCCAGAGCTTGGTGCTGTGGTACTTGATCTCGTTCTGGAACAGCATCGGCACAAAGAAGCCGGCAAGCAGGAACGGGAGATAGAGCCCCATGAGCGGCGAGACAAAGAAGCCCAGTCCGCCGAACAATCCGCCGCAGACAATGAGGATGAGCTTCATGTTGTTGCCCTTGCCGCCCTGCATGGTGATGCGGTCAACACGGATGATCTCGCGCATTACAGACCAGTTGATCTTCATAGTCACACCTCCTTACAGCTCGCGTTTGGCAAGCGCATTGGCTGTGATCTCGCCGAACAGGATGTTCAGCCCGAGCAGCCCGATGTTGATCCCGATGCAGAGCGGCGTCTGAATGCTGCTGAGCTGATCCAGGATCGCGTCAACGTCAACTTCCGGGATGATGCCGCGGTCGCTCAGGATGGAGAACACCACGCCGATCACTGTAAGAATGCCGATAATGATGAAGACGACCTTGAGGTCATTCTCCCTGCCGAAGATCTGCCCCGTCATCTCCATGAACGAGAAGGCGAAACAGGCGATGGTGAAGAAGCCAATGGTCAGGCTGTAGACATTGACATCATCGTTTTTGAAGGTCGCAGCAGCGACCTGCATGAACTCGGCCTCCTGATTCGGAAGGAAGCGGATGAGCTGGAGCCGCAGGGAGAACCATGTCAGCACCAGTGCGAACACCTCCGCCGCAAACAGACAGGTGAAAATGAACAGGAAGCGTGCCCGCGTGATGTTCTTCCGGTTGACCGGGAGCGTGCCGTAGAGCTTGCCGAAGTCGGATTTCTCCGCGATCGTGCCCTGCGGCAGAATGAACAGGAGCGCACCGGTCAGCATAAAGCCGGATGTGGCAGGGGAGATCAGAAATACGATCCCCGTCATCGCCAGCACAATGATGATGAGCGGCACCAGTGCGACCGGCGCGGCGGACAGGAGATCAAACCGCATCATGCGCAGAATGTCCTTCATGTTTATCCTCCTTTGCGATGTAGACGAGGATCTCGTCGATGCTTGCTTTTTCGTGTTCGAGGGAGTCCGGCAGACCGGCAAGATCGGCAGTGCGGATGAGCGCTTCAAAGCCGTTGCGGTAGTTGTGGTAGCCGATGAGCTTATCCATCAGGCCTTCGGGGATGTCCTTGGCATCGCCCTTCAGGACGGCATAGTCGGCAGCGAGGTCGTCCTTGGTGCCGGTGTACCAGACCTTGCCGTTGTGGAGGATGGTCACGAAGTCGGCGATGCGCTCCACATCGGCGGTGATGTGTGTGG
>JAGADP010000002.1 GCA_017828885.1 Oscillospiraceae bacterium
GATATTGTCCGGTGAGGATCCGACAAGCGAAATATTGGATACCTTGCGGATTTCTACCGCATCGTCTGCGACAAGGCGGTGACCGCGCTTGACAAGCTCAATGGCCGTCTCACTCTTACCGACGCCGCTCTCACCGGTCAGGAATACGCCCTCGCCGTAGATCTCGATGAGAACGCCGTGCCGCGTGATGCGGGGCGCAAGGTTCAGGTTCAGGAACGCGATCAGACCAGCGATGAAGTTGGAGGTGCTCTCCTTGCTGCGCAGGAGCGGCACATCATACTTCTGCGCCATCTCAAGCATTTCGGAGAAGTACGGCAGCTCTCTTGCAATGATGAGTGCCGTGAGCTTCTGGGAGAACAGCATCTCGAGACGATCCTTGCGGGTCTTTTCGTCGATGGTGGACAGATAGGCAAATTCCATCTTGCCGATGATCTGGATGCGCTCCGGGTTGAAGTACTCATAGAAGCCCATGAGCTGCAAGCCGGGACGGTTGACATCGTTCTCGTCGATCAGCAGCTCAGCGGGATCCTTCGGGGTGTAGATCACTTCAAGCTTGAACTCGTCGATGATTTTTTTCAGGGAAATCGTAAATTTTTCGGACATCGCCCTCACTCCTTTATTCAGCAGCCTCAGCCGCTTCTTTTTTGGTTTCCGTTTTCAGCGTAACGGTAAAGCTCTCCTCACCTGCCGGCAGATCATCCGCCTCCCACGACAATACGCAGGGATGCACGGAAGAGATGCCGCGCAGGATCTCTGTATTATCCTTGGTCGCCGCATTCACGCCGACGAGCAGCGCACCGATGTCGAGCTGGTCGGCAGCTGTGACGGCATCCTTGCGGTTCGTCAGTACGTCAAGGCCGTCGATGCGGATATAGAATTCCGCCTCGGGGAATTCCGGAAAGACCAGACCCTCGCAGACGATTGCACGGAAGCCGGCATCATTGGCTTCTTTCGCGATGTTGGACAGATAATCCACCGTCAGACCGCTGAACGGTGCCATCCAGACCATACCGGAGGGATCCAACCAGCGGGCGCCGCTGCCGGCCATCCGGTAGGAAGCATCCTGGAAGTTCATCGGATAGATCTGATCCTCAAGCGTATTGATAACAGCGACCGGCTCGGCGCTTCTCACCTTGATCGTCTCACAGACAGATTCCAGCGGCATGGCAGACTGCACTGCCTTGATGCCGTCCTCGAGCTTGGTGGCATAATAGAGCCCGCCGCCCTTGACTTTCAGCGGCACGAGGATGTGTGTGGCATCCTCCGGCACTTCTGTGAGCGCCGCTTCGAGCGCATCTTTCGTGGCAAGTGCCGAGGTCGGGAGCTGGTAGCCGCGCATCGTGATCTGCGCCGGCGGCTCCACAGCCATAGGCTCTGTCTGCACAGGCTCTGTTTCAGCAGCGCTCTCGTCGGTCTCGGTCTCCGCACCGCTCTCCTGCGGCTCGGTCTGCTCCGCAGCGGAGCTTTCGGCGGCTTCGGATGAAGCGTCCGGCTTGGCAATGATCTCCTTGTCCTGCAAAAAGCGCAGCACAGGTCCGCCGGCACTGTAGCCGACAAAGCCCAGCACCGCGATCAGCAGCACAGTACCAACGACCGCACCGGTATTGCTCCAGAAGGTCCGCAGACGCTCAAACCGGCTCTTTTCCCGGTAGATCTTTCGTCCTTTTGGTTTTAATTTCATGGAATTGGGATGCTCCTCTCAACAGACTTACTCAGAATACACCGGGGAAGTCAAGTGTTCTGCATATCTCTCTATAGATCACGCTCCGGCTGCCATCGCATAGACAGCCATAGAGATCACACCGATAAAGATCAGCACAGCCGGAAAGCCCCGGAAGGCTGCGGGGACCTCTTTATCATACAGACGCTCGCGCACGGCCGACAGCATAACAGATGCCAGCACAAAGCCCAGACCTGCCTGGAGGCCGAACAGGATCGCACCGATCGGATTCAGCGTATCAGAGAAGATCCGTGCCAGCACAAAGGCATCGCTGTGGAACTGAAGCTCCTTCAGCGCATCCACAGGCTCGAACGCAAGGTACAGTGTGCCCATAACAGCGCAGTTGAACGCCGCCAGATGGACGTATTTTTTATAATTGGCAAATCGCTTCCGCGCGAATCTGAACATCAGCAGCAGTGTTGCCACATAGATGACCGAGATCACCAGCGTGTACAGCAGCGGCAGTCCGAAGCTGTAGGGATACTGCAGCAGGATCGTCAGGCCGAACAGATCGAACAGCAGACTTGTCAGCAGACAAGCCACTGTGGAAAAGCCGGTCATGACGGCCGCTAAGATCAACAGATTCGAGCGGTTCTTGGACGCGGCCAGCAGCGTGCTGGTACCAAGCGCCTTTGTGAAGATCAGATTGGTCGTGAGCAGTGATACCACCGCAGAAAAAAGCCACATACTCAATCCACCTTCTTCCGGAAGATCACCCGGTGCAGTGCACACAGGACGCCGAGCACGATGAAGCCGCCCCACGGCGCTGCAAATCCGCGCATGAGCAGCGGAATATCCACCACATGCCCGGCAATACTGCCGTGGGCAAGCAGCTCCCGCACTGCCGCGCAGGCACAGGCTGCCAAACAGAAGCCTGCCGTGTGTGCGATCAGCGACACCAGCATCACAGGTTTGCGCATGTGATAGAAATGCAGCTCGGAATGCAGCACGATGAACGAATTGACCGACAGCAGCGGCAGATACATCGCAGCCGCCTCCGGCACGATCCCCTGCCCCGGTACGGACATGGAACCGAGCGCGCCATAGACGGACGGGCTGATGAACTGGCACAGCATTGCCGCGGGAATGAAGATCACCGCTGCCGTTACCGCATACAGCACGATGCGCATGGTATACACAAGCTTCTTCGGATAGAACGACCCGATCGTCACGGTCAGGATCGTCACGATAGCAAAGACGAGCGACAGCATCAGCGCCTTCGGCAGCGTATCACAGCATGCCACGATCGGCGCGATGACCATGCCCTTGGACAGGACTGCGTTCCGGCGAAGGAAGCCGTCGGAAAGTGAACGTCTATTCTCCATCCTCGTCCTCCTCTTCCTCGTCATCATACCTGCTAAAGATCGGGATCGGCAGGCGGCTGAGATCCACATGCTCGAAGAAGTAATTCTCCAGCATCGTCAGCCCCCGCCAGAGCGGACAGCCAAGGATCACAGCGATCACCGGCGCATATTCCATACCAAAAGCGGCGATCAGATAGCTGGTGAACAGACCCACGACCGCAGCGCCCACCCAGCCCGCGGAGGGCGTACAGGGATTGACCGCCGGGTCGCTGATCAGGAACAGCAGCGAAAACAGCACCATATTGGCTGCGAGCAGCTCCTGGAGCGAAACGCCGTACAGGAACACCGCGACCGACATGCCGAGCAGACAGCCCAGGAATTTCCACGGATCAAGCTGCCCGCGGAACAGCAATACCAGTCCGCACACCGCCAGCAGCAGAATGCAGCCCGTGCCCATCGGCGAGCGAACAAAGCCGAGCAGCATGTCATACATATCCGCCTTATCCAGTCCATCCTTGTTCAGTGCGACACTGAACGACTCCGTCAGATCCTCCGGATTGTGGAACAGATGCAGATCCGCTCCGACCGGCGGGAAGTTCAGGACGGACTTCGGCCACGAGATCAGCGCAAAGAGATAGCCCAGCGCCGGCGGCGGGAACAGATGATCCCGCCGGTAGCCAAAGACATGGCTGCCGACTGCCGTCGCAAAGACCGTGCTCAGTATCAGAATCGAATACGGGATCGTCGCCGGGAACATCATCGCCATGATCAGCGCATAGCCGATATTGGACAGATCAATGCGCCGGTAGCTGCGTCCGCGCAGGAACAGACAGACAAAATCCGTCGCCACGGCTGTCAGTGCAGCAAGTGCCAGCACAGCCCCCGCCCGCACGCCGTAAAAGCAGACACAGACGACACAGCAGGCTGCGATCACGATCCAGTATTCCTGCCGCCGCAAGGGACGGCTGAATCGTTTCTTGATCAAGGCAAGCCCTCACTTCCGCAGTGTCTGCACTGCCGCCTTCATATCGGGATGTGTGAAGAGATAGCTGCCTGCCACAAGCAGATCGGCGCCGGCTTCCACGGCTGCACCGACCGTATCCGCATTGATACCGCCGTCCACCTGCACGAACACAGGACGCTCGCCGACCGCATTGCGGACAAGGCGCACCTTCTCCGTCATATCATACATAAAACTCTGCCCGCCGAATCCCGGCTCCACCGTCATGATGAGGATGTTCTCCACCTGGTCGATGTACGGGAGCACCGCTTCGCCGGGCGTACCGGGCTTCACGGAAATGCCCGCCTTGCAGCCGGCCTCGTGGATCATGCGGATCGTTTCGGCAGGATCGCTCTCACTTTCAAGGTGAAACGTGATCATATTTGCACCGCTGCGGGCAAAATCTGCAATATACAGATGCGGACGGGCGATCATCAGGTGGACATCCATGAACAGGCGGCTCTGCTTTGCCACAGCCTGCAGCACAGGGATGCCAAAGGAAATATTGGGTACAAAAATACCGTCCATCACATCAAAATGCAGCATATCTACCTCTGCCTGCTCGAGCCGGCTGATCTCGTCGGCTAAATGCAGCAGATCGGAATTCAGAATAGATGCTGAAACGTAGCGTTTCAAGTCTGCACCTCCGTCATTATCTCATTTTGGGATGCTCTGAATGAGCATTACTGTCCTATTCTATTATACCGAAAAAAACGGATGCCGTCAATAGCTCAACTCGTTTTTTTACAAAATATTCTGATTTAACAAAATCGCGCACCCGTGATAATACTAAAATAAGTATGGGTAATAGGAATGCTGCACCGCATAGCAGAGCACCTTCCGACATACATTAAAACGAATACCCCAAAACCAAGCGGGAGGTCTATGTGCATGAAACGAAACATCCTGAAGGACACCATTCTGCTGACCGTGATACAGATGACGCTCGACGGGCTGGCACTGGTGCTGAATGTCTTTCTGACGCGGCAGCTCGGGACGGAGGCCATCGGCATCCTGACGCTCACGGCATCCTTTTTCCGGCTCGCAGCGCTGACCTCGAACGGGAACGCCTTTCTGTGCGTGAGCCGCTTCATCTCCGAGGAGCTGGGCAAGTCCGAGCGCGATCCCCGAGCCGTGATGCGCCTTTGCATCGGCGTGAGCATGGTGCTGAGCGGCGTTTTTACGGCGGTGCTCCTCTGTTGTGCGCCGTTGTGCAGCGTCCACTTCCTGAAAAGCCCTGCGCTGGCCGCACCGATCCGTCTGATGGCGCTTTCGCTCCCGCTTGTGGCGCTGACCTCCTGCGTGCGGGGCTGGTTCAATGCCTGCTGCAAGTCGGGGCTCTGCGCGGCATCGGATACGGTGGATTTTCTGGTGCGCTCCGTCATCATGCTGCTATTCGTTTTCTTCTCCCCTGCCCGGACGCCGGAGGGGCTCTGCCACCTGACCGCCGTGAGCATGATCGCGGGGGCGGCGGCGCAGCTATTGTTCCTGCTCTGCTTCCTGCCCTCCTGCAAGGCAGAGAGAACCGGGCGGGCATCCCTTGATCTGGGACGCTATCTACGGCTGGCGCTGCCGGTCATGGGCGGCTCGGCGCTGACGTCCTTCCTCAGCTCCGCCAATGATGCGCTGGTGCCGATCACCCTGCGGCAGGCGGGCAATTCCACTGCCGAGGCGTTCAGTCAGTTCGGCATCTTCGAGGCGATCATTCTGCCGACGCTGTTCTTTCCCTCCACGGTGCTTTGCTCACTGGCGGGCATCCTCATCACCGAGACAGCCCGCGAGAAGGCAGCCGGCCGCTCCGTCCGCATCACCCGGCTGACAGAGACCGCCGTCCGCAAGACGATCGTGTTTGCCGTCTTTGTCACGGCCATTCTGATGATGCTCGGCAGGCAGCTCGGTGAA
>JAGADP010000214.1 GCA_017828885.1 Oscillospiraceae bacterium
CGATGAATTTTTCCTCCGGCTGTACATCCGGCATCACGCCGTCAAAGAGCTTCTGGCAGGTGTAAAACGCCGTGCGGATCATGCGGTTATAGACATTCGTCAGCAGGCCGTTCTTGGTGACGGGATCGGTGAACTTCGGGTCGTTGGTCGGCTTGCCCTCTGCCTTGAGCCGTGCTTCCTCCTCGAGGAGGGGCTTGTTATATGGCTTCGGGAAGAAGGAGACGCTCTGCTGACCAAGACCGAACTCGAGCCAGTGCATACGGAGCTGCTCCGGTGTGTAGTGGTTCAGGAGGTCATCTGCCATAGGCGGCTTGATCGCGCCGGAGGAGCTTGCCTTCTTGTCGAGGAACAAAATGTGGTAGTTTGCCACGATGGTCGGCATCTGGAGCTCGCCCTCGGGCGGGTCGCAGGTCTTGTCCGCCGCCGCCTGCTGTGCCATCCACATGGCAGGCTCGGCGATGCCGTAGAAGTAGATATTGTCCTGTCCGATGAACTGGTAAACGCCCGCATCCTTGCTGCACCAGAAGTCCTTCCACATCTCACGGGGCTTGCCCACGGATTCGAGATAGGTCTCGGTGAAGGAGATCGGCGCCCAGAGGGATTCCGGCCATACCCAGACGGTCAGACCGCCTACGCCGTCCATCTCCGGTGCCGGTACGCCCCACTCGATGTTGCCTGTCAGACGGAAGGGCACGAGGGTCTTGCCGGTGCGGTAGTGGATGCCGTTCTCGGCGAGGATCTTGCAGGCCTCGTCGCAGTCGGAGAGGGTCGTGAACTCGAGCGTGAAGCTCGGCTTTTTCTCCTCGGGGAGATAGTTGTGCGCCGGGAACTTGTCCTGGAGGGAGAGATAGGTCTCCTCGAACTTGCGGGTGATATAGATGACCGGCGGTTTCAGGAACTCGTCGATGGTCTTCCAGACAACAGGACGCACGTCCTTGCGCTTTTTCAGCATCTCGACCCAGTCCTTCATGAGCTGCTCATAGTCACGGAGCTTGAAGTACCAGTTCGTGACCGGCTTCATGATGGGCTTTTCGCCGGTGAGGGTGGAAACGGGGTCGATCAAGGCTTCCGGCATATACTGATGCCCGAGGTCGCACTCGTCTGCATAGCCTTTCTCGGAGGTACAGCCCTCCACCGGGCACTTGCCGATGACCTGACGGCCGTTCAGGAACACGCCGGCCTTCTCATCGAAGAACTGCATGGTGCTGATCTGGTTGAGCTGTCCCTTTTCGTGGAGAGAGCGGATGAACCAGTCCGTCACCTCGGCATGGATCTCCTTGGAGCGCCCCAGACCAGAGGCTGCAAACAGATTCGGGGAGATGCCGTAAGCGGCGAGGGTGTCCTTCTGCTTTTCGTGATTGCGGGAGACGAAGTCCTCGAGGCTGCCCTCGAATTCGCCGTCAGCGACCTTCTTGCGCCAGCCCTCTGCGATGGGAGAGCCGTAGCAGTCCGTACCGGAGACGAAGATGACATTCTCCTTGCCGATGCGGTCACGCAGGAAGCGGGCGAAGGTGTCCGCAAACACGAGCATACCGCCGACATGACCGAAATGCAGCTCCTTGTTGCCGTAGGGCATACCGCCGGTGATGACAGCACGCTTCGGGAAAACCGGGCGCGGGATCTCAAACGGCTTCCCGCCCGGGGTTTTTTCTTTTTTTGACATAGTGTATCGTTCCTTTCATAGAGGATTTCGCTCACTGCGGTGAGCGACCAGAGGGCTTTGCCCTCTGGACTCCCACAAACTTTTTTTGGAGAAAAAAGTTTGATCAAAAAAATCATCTTAATGATATATCAATATTACTTCAAGAAACCGTTGATGATCTGCTCTTCTGCCTCTGCCTCCGTGAGGCCAAGCGTCATGAGCTTGATGATCTGGTCGCCGGCGATCTTGCCGATGGCGGCTTCATGCACGAGGGCGGCATCCACATGGTTCGCTTCGAGGGAAGGCACTGCCAGGATGCGTCCGCTGTCCATGATGATCGAGTCGCACTCGGTATGTCCCTGGCAGGCGGCATTGCCGAGGATGCAGGCATCGAATTTCTGGTAGCTCGTATCTCTTGCCACGGAGCGGGATACCACATCGGCACTCGAACCGTCGCCGTTCAGGGTGACCTTGTAGACGCTCAGGGCATACTGCTCGCCGTGGGTCATCAGGCGCTCACGGACAATGAGCCGTGCGCCGGCAGCCAGCTCTGCAAGAGTGGTGCGCTCGGTGGAATCCACGCCCTTGATCTGCACCATCTCCATCTCCATCGTGGAGTCCTCTTCCATATAGACCTCAGTCACGGGGTTGAGGATGCGCTTGCCGGTGCCTTCGCCGGAGCCGTAGTGCTTCTCGACATAGCGGACTTTGGAGCCCTTGCCGATGAAGAAGCGGTGGATGCCGTCATGCTCGGCGTCCTGCTTGCCGCAGTTGTCGATGCCGCAGCCTGCCACGATCAGCACGTCGCAGTTCTGCCCGACATAGAAATCATTGTAGACCGTCTCCTTCATGCCGCTCTCGCTGAGGACGACCGGGATGTGAACGCTCTCGTTCACGGTGCCGTCCTTGATGCGGATGTCGATGCCGGAGGCATTGGTCTTGCTGGTGATGTCGATATTCTCGGTCGTCTGACGGCCGGCCAGTCCGCCGTTGGCACGGAAGTTGTACGCGCCCTCCGGGACGTCATGCAGGTCGGCGACCTCTTTCAGCAGCCGGAGCTGGATGGGATCCATTTGCAGCATAGTCATCTCTCCTCTCTTAGTGCAGCATCTCGCAGGCAGAAACGGCAGCATCCGTTCCGCTGAGCGTGGGCATGATCTCGTCACGGGAGCCCTGTGCCTTGACACGGCCGTCCGAGAGGACGATGATCTCGTCTGCGATGTTCAGGATGCGCTCCTGATGGGAGATGATGAGGATGGAGCGGCTCTTGTCCGCCGCCTGCATCTCCTGGAATACCTGAATGAGGTTCTGGAAGCTCCAGAGGTCGATGCCGGCCTCCGGCTCGTCAAAGACCGCAAGCTGGACATTCCGGGCAAGCACCGTGGCGATCTCGATGCGTTTCAGTTCGCCGCCGGAGAGGGAGGCGTTGACCTCACGGTTGATATAGTCCTTGGCGCAGAGCCCGACCTTGGAGAGGTACTCGCACGCCTGGGAGGTGTTGAGCGTCTTCCCTGCCGCGATGCGCAGCAGGTCGAGCACGGTCAGCCCCTTGAAGCGCACCGGCTGCTGGAAGGCAAAGCCGATGCCGAGCTTCGCACGCTCGGTGATGCTCTTGTCGGTGATGTCCTCGCCGTTCCAGAGGATGCGCCCGGAGATGGGCTTCTCGATGCCGACGATGAGCTTGGCAAGCGTGGACTTGCCGCCGCCGTTCGGGCCGGTGATGACGGTATATTTGTGATCTTCGATCTTCAGGCTGATGTCGCGGATAATATCGACCTTGCCGCCCTCATCCGCAGCGCTGAAGG
Source organism: Oscillospiraceae bacterium (assembly GCA_017828885.1). Classification (GTDB taxonomy): domain Bacteria; phylum Bacillota; class Clostridia; order Oscillospirales; family Ruminococcaceae; genus UBA3855. Next base: position 3,448 of record JAGADP010000214.1, read on the forward strand.
TGATGTTTTGTAATTCCAGCATGTGGTAAGCTCCTTATATTTTGATGGCGCAGCAGCCGGCTGGCGCTGTTCTTTTCTATTATACCAGATTTGACAAGAAAAAGCAAGCAATGAAAGAAAAAAGAGCGCTGAAAGGGATCCTGCGGCACAGCATTGTACAGATTCACCGAAAAGCAGCCCGATCCGTCATTTCTCACTGTAGAAAGGAGCAGCCCCATGCGTGATGCATGGGGCTGAATTTGTTATCCTTTGGCCTGCTTTGCCAGCAGGTATTCTTCGAGCGTTCCGGTGAAGGCATTGGCTCCCACGGAAGCGGCGTATTGCAGGATGATCGCCGCATCGCTGGCGTTGATGGCGTTGTCGCCGTTGATGTTGGCTGCCTGCTCCTGTGCGTAGGTCAGGCCGCTTTCGTTCGTCGCGCCGATGCTGGCGGCTGCGATCAGGATGAGCGCCGCATCGGAGGCGTTGATCGTGCTGTCGCCGTTCACATCGCCGAGCTTCAGATCCGTCTTGCTGTCAAACGGCTGGATCGTGAAGGACTTGGTGGCATTGTTGAGCCGGTTCTCCTCGGTGCTCGCCGTCCAGTCGGTGAATTCGTAGTAGCTGTCGCCGTCGGAATCCATCAGAACAGGCTTGTCGGAGTAGGCGTAGGGCATCTCCTCGTTGGTCTCGTCATTCTTCCAGCATTCCACCGGAACAAGGGCGCCGTCCTTGAGCTCGTACCGCGTGGTGAGCTGCACGACAGCACCGTCTGCCGCATCCTCGAGGATGCCGTTCTGCCCGAGGTCGTAGTTCACACGGGCACCGCCGGAGCAGAGGTGGATCACCTTGTCCTCCCAGTAGGTGTAGGCGTCGATGATCGTGGCGGCGTTGTCTGCCTTGCCGAATTCTGCATCGTTGTACAGGATGCCGATGAGCAGCTCCTGCACACCGTCGCCGTTGATGTCCGTGAAGCCGTAGCCGACATTCTCATATGCCTCGTTGCGCAGGGTGGTCAGCCAGAGATTGCTGACGAGCTCGGTCTTGTCATTGTTGACGATGCCGTAGGTCGCATTGCCTACATCGCCATAGTTTGCCCATTCCTCGGCAATGTTCTTGCGGAAATAGTCGAGGATGTCCTTGTAGAGCTCCTCCGGGTCAGCAGGCTGTTCTTCGTCGAGCGCCTTGAACTGGCAGCCGTTCTCCTTGGCAAAGGCCTCCGCTGTGGAGCCGGTGTGGCCGAGGATCGTGCCGTCAAACTTAAACGGCTCTGTCGGTGTCAGGTCATCGGCTGCGCTCGTCACACTGCTCGCTGCTGCGAATTTGCATTCGTCATTCAGAACGGTCAGGGTCTCGAGGGCGCCGCAGTTGTAGAAGGCATAGGTGCCCAGCTCCGAAACGCTGTCCGGGAGGGTGACGTTTTTCAGGCTGGAGCAGCC
>JAGADP010000027.1 GCA_017828885.1 Oscillospiraceae bacterium
GAAGTGCTCCCGCTGTTCTATGAGGAGATCCAGAAGATCATGCAGCAGATGCGCGAGGAGCATTCCGATCTGACATTCGAGCTGCTGTTCATCGACGACGGCTCCAAGGATAAGACGTTGGTACTCCTGCGGGAGATGGCGCTCCGGGACAAGCGTGTGCGTTATATCTCCTTTTCCCGCAATTTTGGTAAGGAAGCGGGCATGTTCGCCGGACTGGAGAACGCCAAGGGCGACTTCGTGGTCGTCATGGATGCAGACTTGCAGCATCCGCCGGCATTTCTGCCGAAAATGTATAATTATGTCAAGGACGGCGAGTATGACTGCGCCACCACCCGCCGCGTGAGCCGGAAGGGCGAGTCAAAGCTGCGCTCCTTCTTTGCAAGAATGTTCTACCGCATCATCAACCGCATCTCCCAGACCGTGATCGTGGACGGCGCACAGGATTTCCGCTTCATGTCCCGTCAGATGGTCGATGCCATCTTACAGATGCGCGAATACAACCGCTTTTCCAAGGGCATTTTCAGTTGGGTGGGTTTCCGCACCCGCTATATCGAATATGAGAACGTCGAGCGTCCCGCCGGTACGTCATCCTGGTCGTTCTGGGGACTGTTCAAGTACTCGCTCGAGGGCATCTTTGCGTTTTCCACAGTCCCGCTGACCGCTTCGGCCATGATGGGCGTGCTCATCATGCTGATCGGCTTTATCGCGCTGGTCATTCTGATCGTCAAGGCGATCATCGTGCCGGATCCGGATCTGCGCTTCCTGGCAGCCATCTTTGTGCTGTGTCTGCTCAGCGGCTTGCAGCTCTTCTGCACCGGCATGGTCGGACACTATCTCTCCAAGACCTACCTCGAGGTCAAGCACCGTCCGATCTATCTCACCCGTGAGACGGAGGAGACCTACCGTCAAAAAATGGAGGAGACCCCGTGAGTAACCGTGCGAAGCTGCTGGTCTCGGTGCTGTTCATCGCCGTCATCATCCTGTGCATCGGTCTGACGCGGTTCTACTTTGACGTGACCAAGAACACCGGCACCATCGGCACGGAAAATCAGGTCGATCATATCATCCGGTCTGTCGGCGGCAAGCGCATTTTCCGGAGTCCTTCCGGCTTCTGCGGTGTGCTCGACGAGAACAATGCCGTCATCATCGAGCCGGAGTGGATGGAGATCCAGGATCTCACGGACAGACTCGTCATCGTCTCCAAGCGCATCAACGATACAGTGCTCATCGGCGGCATCGACTATGAGGAAAATGTCGTATTGCCGTTCGTCTACCGCTCCATTACGTCCATCGGGGAGCATTACAAGGTCGGCATCGTGGCCGAGGACGAGACCTGTATCATCTACAACAACGACTACCGTCCGGCGCTGTTCCGCAGCTACGATACGGTTTCCTATGAGAACGACATGCTCGTGCTCGGCGTGGGCGAGGATCAGTTCACCTACTACGTCGGCAATGATGTCCCGGCGCTGCGGGATGCGAGTCTTTCGTGCAGCATCGGGGACAAGACCCTGAACTGGCGTGTCGGGAATGCGACGTATCTGAAGGATCTCAAGGAGATCGACCTGCGCCGCATGAACACCTGTGTAGAAAGCTATATGGACATGCTCATCCGGAACGACTTCACCGATCTGGTGCAGATCTCGAGCGGCGATTATCTCACGCCGCTGACAAAGCCCGGCAGCTTTACGGATCTGAAGATCAGCAAGGCGGGCGGCTTCTCCCTCAACAGGGCGGAGATGGGCAGCGATGTCTATGTCTTTTCGTTCGTACTGAACTGTGAGCCGGCCGACCCTGCGTCGGAAACGCCGGCACAGACAGTCCAGGTACAGCTCTCCTTCCGCCGGAATGCGGAAAACAGTATGATACTGACCTCAGCCGGTCTGGATTACCAGAGTGCAGAAAAGCCTGCACCGACCGAGGCGGAATAACGGACAGAGCGTCCGGCACCCCACAGCAGACTTCCGTGCCTTCTGTGAGGGGGATCTCAGGCACGGAGAAACGAGGCGGCTTATGTCTAAAAAAGTGGCAGTCATTATGGGCAGCGACAGTGACTTCCCGGTCGTGAAGGCAGCAGTAGAAAAGCTGAAGGCCTTTGGCGTACCGTATGAGGTGCATGTCATGTCCGCACACCGGACACCGGATGCAGCGGCGGACTTCTCGAAGCACGCAGCAGAAAACGGCTTTGGTGTGATCATTGCGGCAGCAGGTATGGCAGCGCACCTGGGTGGTGTACTGGCAGCGCACACGATCCTTCCGGTCATCGGTATTCCGATCAAATCGGCATCCTTCGACGGTATGGATGCACTTCTTGCAACAGTGCAGATGCCTCCGGGCGTTCCGGTGGCGACTGTCGGCATCAATGCAGCGGCCAATGCAGGTCTGCTGGCGATCCAGATGCTGGCACTCTCAGATACAGCGCTGGCTGATAAGCTGGCGGCAATGAAGCAGGACATGGCAGAGGGCGTCGCCAAGAAGGACGCTGCCATGCAGGAAATGGTCAACTCCCTCTAAGAGCCATTTTCATCATTTGATAGATGAAAAACGGCTCTGATCAGGGTATATAGATTAATGGAGGTAATGGAAATGGAAAATGTTGTAAAAGGCGAGCGGCTCTACGAGGGCAAGGCAAAGAAGGTCTATGCGACCAGCGATCCCGATCTGGTGATCGTAGACTACAAGGATGATGCGACGGCATTCAACGGCGAGAAGAAGGGCACCATCGTCGGCAAGGGCGTCATCAACAACAGAATGACCAACTACATGTTCGGTCTGCTCGAGAAGGAAGGCGTTCCGACCCATCTGGTAGAGGAGCTCTCCGAGCGTGAGACACTCGTAAAGAAGGTATCCATCGTACCGCTCGAGGTCATCATCCGCAACGTGGCAGCCGGCAGCTTCTCCAAGAGAATGGGCGTTGAGGAGGGCAAGAAGCTCCTGACCCCGATCCTCGAATTCAGCTACAAGAACGACGATCTCGGCGATCCGTTCATCAATGATTACTATGCACTGGCACTGGGTCTGGCTACCA
>JAGADP010000215.1 GCA_017828885.1 Oscillospiraceae bacterium
CCGCCGCCATTCGGCGGCACCTCCCCCACAGAGTGGGGGAGGATGGAGTTTAAGGGGGGCTGCGCCCCCCTTTTGCCCTGCTTTCATAATCGGGATCAGGGGCAAGGATGTGAATTCTCGCCTTCAGTGGGAAAGCAATACAGACAGCGAATTACCAACTTCTGTTTCTGTATCACGGATAGCCCGGCGGCTATTGCTTTGCTGCAAGGCGCTCCAGCTCCTGAAGGATGCGGGAGCTTTGCAGATCCGTGCGCCGGCTGACCGGCAGACGCTTGGCACGGCTCTCGCAGTCCTCGACGGCGATCAGACCGAGCTCGGCGAAAATATCAAGGCAGATGCGCACCTTGCAGTAATTGATCTGCTGTGCGTACATCTGTAAATCAAGCTGATGGATGTCGATGCCGCCCACGGGTACGGCCTTGTAGACCGTGATGCACTCCTCGCGGGTCGGACAGGCGGCGCGGTAATAGGCGGGCGCCAGTGTCTCCTTGCGGCGATAGGCGTCGTAGGTCTGCATCGCGGCAATGATCTGCCCCTGACGCAGCCCGGAAAGGCGGTAGTCCTGCACCACGAGACTGACGGAATCCTGCCCCATATAGGCCGATACGCTCAGGCGCACCATCATGTGGATGGTGTCACCCGGTTTGAGTCCGGTGCGCTCCGGTGCCGTGCGGAACAGCAGCGCGTCACAGCGCACACCGCCGACATCGACTGTCAGCTTGGTATGCACGCCCGCGGAAAGCGGCCGGATCTCCCGGATCGAGGCATTCTCGACCATGAAGACCGGCTCCGGATTGTCGCAGCCGAAGGGCTCGAGCGCCTGCAAGGAACGTGCGGTATCCGGCAGGAGGTATTTTGCTTCGAGCAGACAGGCAGCGTGCAGCTCCGGCACGGGCATGTCCTGCTCTGCGGCATAGGCGGCGATCTTCTCGCGGAAGGCGGGGATGTTTTCCGCCTTGATGGTAAAGCCGCCGGCTGCGGGGTGGCCGCCGAATTTCTCGAGCAGCTCCTCACACGCCGTCAGGCAGCCGAACACGGAGAAATCCCCGAAGCTGCGGGCGGAGCCGTGTCCGATGCCGTCCTTGATGCTGATCATGATGCTGGGCTTTCCCCAGCGTTCCATCACCCTTGCGGCAACGATGCCGATGACACCGGCATGCCAGTCCTCGCCGGCAAACACGAGCACACGGTCGTGCAGGCGGTCAGGATCAGCGTCGATCTGGCCGCGGATGGCATGCATGATCTCCTCCTCGCAGGCCTTGCGCTCGGCATTGATGCTGTTGAGCTGCTTTGCCAGCTCTTCGGCCTCATCAGGATCCTCTGCCAACAGGAGCTCGACTGCTAATTTCGGCGATGCGAGCCGTCCGGCAGCGTTGATGCGGGGCGCGATCATGAAGGCGACATTTCCGGAGGTCATGGGCTTTTCATCCAGACCGCTGACACTACGCAGCGCCCGCAGACCGGGGCGCTCGGTGTTTTCGAGGTATTGCAGGCCGATCTCCACGAGATAGCGGTTCTCACCTGTCAGCGAGACGACGTCCGCGACCGTTGCGATGGCCGCAAGGTCGCCTGCCTGCTCCATGGCCATTGCCGTATCGCCCTCGTTGAGCGCTGCCACGAGCAGCAAAGCGATGCCGGCGCCGCAGTACAGTCGGTACGGTGAGAAGTTGTCCTCCCGGTGCGGATCTACCACGGCCAGCGCCTCCGGGAGCGTGGGGCCGGGCTGGTGGTGGTCGGTGATGACCAGCTCCATGCCGAGCTCCTTGATGAGTGCGGCCTCCCGGACAGCAGAAATGCCGTTGTCCACAGTAAGAACAAGCGAAACACCGGCTTCGTGCATCTCACGGACGGCGGCTTCGTTCAGGCCGTAGCCCTCGCTGCGCTCCGGGATGCGCCAGATCACATCGGCACCGATCTCACTTAAAAAGGAATACAGGATCACCGTTGCCATCACGCCGTCGCAGTCATAGTCGCCATAAATACAGATGCGCCTGCCTTCATCGACAGCCGCATTCACGGCATCCGCCGCCTCCTGCATATCACAGATGAGAAACGGGTCACTCAGCGCCGTGCAGCCGATGCGCTCGGCCGCCTGCCGCAGAGTGATACAATCCTGTGCGGCCAGCACGGTACAGCAAAGCTCTGATAGATCGCTCTGCCGCGCCATATCTGCAACAACGGCAGGATCCGGCTTCCCGTATGTCCATTTTTTCATGCAGCCTCCTGTCCCGGGCGCCAGATCATGCACCCGAAAAATAGGTTTATTCTTTATTATACCATTTTCAGCCAGCAATTGCAAGTATCTGCATGAATTTTTTTGAAAATATAAATTTTTTTGGATAAGGGCTTGACAAAACCGTATGGCTATGCTATAATAATATAGCTGGTTCGTGAACTGGAGAGATGTCCGAGTGGTTTAAGGAGCCAGTCTTGAAAACTGGTGATACGGCAACGTACCGTGGGTTCGAATCCCACTCTCTCCGCCATTCAATTTCATATCAACATCATTCATCACATGCAGAAATACCCAAGTGGTGAAGGGGCTCCCCTGCTAAGGGAGTAGGTCGGGAAACCGGCGCGAGGGTTCAAATCCCTCTTTC
>JAGADP010000216.1 GCA_017828885.1 Oscillospiraceae bacterium
GGCAGAGCACGGTCGTAGACATCGCCGGCGATCACGACACAGTCCGGCTTTTGTTCATCTGCAATGTGCAGGATCTGCTGCAGGATGTGCTCCTGATCTTTCTCTTTGAGCAGAGAAAAACCGTTGAGGCTCTTTCCCAGATGCAGATCCGAAAGGTGCATGAATTTCATGGTTGACCTCCTGTATTTGTACTGTTTTCACACCGTAGGGAAACATAGCGTCTCGATAAAGTCGGGTTTGGCGCTTCTACCGCCCCCTCCGCCGCCGTTCGGCGGCACCTCCCCTGCAAGTGGGGGAGGAAGGGGGTTAAGGGGGCTGCGCCCCCTTAACCCGCTTTATCTATTATGAATCATTGTTCCGCCAGACAAGATAGGGGTAGACCCCGATATAGCGGCGAACGTCTTCTTCGGTCGGGATGACCGGCTCGTCCGTCAGGTGCTCGCCATCGTGGTAGAAGCCGTAGGAATCGCCGATATAGGCAGCATAGCCGTTTTGCAGCCGCTCGAGGAATTCCGCCGGGGTCAGTACCTCATCTTCATAGTCAGTCGCGCCCAGCTCCTCCGGGGTCAGACCGGAATCCCAGAGCAGCTCTGCGGCGGCGCTGTACCTGGCATCGAGCGGGTGCCCGGCAAGGATCTGTTCTCTCGTCTTCATCTCACTGGAAGATCATGGTGTGATCCACGCCGTTTACGTTCTGGATGACGAAGATCTTGCCGTCGCGCTGCCGGAGCTTCATGGTGCTGTTGTCGGAGGTCGTGGTGATCTCGTTTTCGGTGTAGGTGAAGGCCGCATCGCCGTCCTTGCCGTTGATGACACCGGTGCCGTCCGGGTTGAAGTGGATGCTGACATTGGTCAGACCACGGGATTTGATGTCATAGATCTGACCGCCCTCTGTGTACTGCGTGATCTTGTAGGTGCCGGAAAGCGCATAGCTGACGGTCTCCGTCACGGAATCGGCAGAGCTGTCCTTCTCCTTCTTGCAGGCTGTCATCGCCGTGAGCATGGCAAGCAGCAGCAGAATGGCGCATAGTTTCTTCATGGTCGTTCCTCCCTCCGGGTATGCCCGTCTGCGGGCAGGTTCTATCAGGCAATTCCACACAAAGGACAGCGCATCAGATGCGCAGACAGATTTTTCGTCAGGTTGTTCAGAAGGGACGCAGCCATACTTGCTGTATGGCAAGGAGCTTATGGGCAATCTGGCGGAAAAGATGCAAGCAGATGGTGTGCTGAACCGTCAGGCGGCCTTTGTGCGGTGTTGCCTCTATTATACCACACTCTGCATAGAATTGCAAGCGTTCACAGCCGGCATTGCAGACATTTTTACCAAAGTCCGGCAGGATGCGACCGGCTCCGACAGACTGCCCTATCTTTTTTCAGAGATTTTCAAAAACCCCTTGCCTTTTTTGCCCCGATTTGGTATAATGATAAGTGGGTATGTTCAGACTGCCCGCATCCCGCAGGATTGGAGTTGAAACAATTGGCCAGATCCAGAAACGATGTTTTACAGTATATCTATGACCTGAGCAACCAGTATGAACGGCAGGGACTGCAAGTCAAGGGCGCACACATGCCGCTGCGTGACTATGCACAGTTCGCCATCATGAAGTTCATGCTCTACATTGCCGACAGTGACCGGAATATCAAGGACTACGAGGTGGACATCATCAACGACTGCCTCGGCTTTTCCCTTACCAAGGACTATGTTGTGCGCTTTGTCGAGGAGCACCGCATCTCGGCGGATGCGATCTTCGATACCGTGCTGGCGCTGCTGACCGTGTTCATCAACGCGGACATCCAGAACGACGCCGCACAGGGCAGCACCTCGCTGCTGCTGCTCGACTTCCTCGATGAGCTGGGTCTGGAGTTCATCACCCATGACGGTCAGTATGACGACCGCCAGACCAAGGCGATGGCGACCCTTATGCTCCGGCTGAAAAATTACCGTGCAGCCTATCTGCGCACCTGGAAGAAGATGAAGCACGCCCGCATCAATCCCTTCGCACCGCCCCTCCCGGACAATCCGGAGGATCGGATGGAGACGCCGGCCTATGTGCCGCCCGCTCCCAAGAAGGAGGAGAAGAAGGACGATACACCGCCGTCTGCACCGAATGATCAGCTCGAGACCGTGCTTGATCCGGATCCGGAGGCAGCACCTGCACAGCCGGAAGAGCCGGAGGAATCCCTCGAGGATCTGCTGGCGAACCTCAACGGTCTGGTCGGCCTCGGCAAGGTCAAGGAGGATCTCAACAGCCTCATCAACCTGCTGAAGGTACACAAGCTCCGTGAGGAACGCGGTCTTCCGCAGGCACAGGTCTCGCTGCACATGGTATTCTCGGGCAATCCCGGTACCGGCAAGACGACCGTTGCGCGTCTGCTGAGCAAGATCTACATGAAGCTCGGCGTCCTGAGCAAGGGACATCTCGTCGAGGTGGATCGTTCGGGACTCGTCAGCGGCTATGTCGGCCAGACGGCCATGAAGACCAAGAAGGTCGTGGAAAGCGCGATGGGCGGCCTGCTGTTCATCGACGAGGCATATGCCCTGACGGCGAACACCGGCTCGAACGACTTCGGCATGGAGGCTGTCAACACGCTGCTGAAAGCGATGGAGGACAACCGTTCCGACCTCGTGGTCATCGTGGCAGGCTACACCGACCTGATGGAGGCCTTCCTCGATTCCAACCCCGGCCTGCGCTCCCGCTTCAACAAGCAGATCCTCTTCGAGGATTATTCCGCAGAGGAGCTGGTCGGCATCTTCAACGGCATCTGCTCCAAGTCGTTCTTTGAGCTGACGGACGAGGCAAAGGAGATCGTGACACGCTTCTTTGAGGATCGTGTCGCCCGCAAGGAGGATCTTCCCGGCTTTGCAAACGGCCGTGATGCCCGCAACTTCTTTGAAAAGACGCTCACCAACCAGGCAAACCGCATCGCAACGATGGTCTCCGTCACGGACAAGGATCTTGTGACGATCACCAAGGAGGATGTGGAGACGGTGGAGCTCTACTGATCCTGTCGTGAGCTGAAAATATAGCAAATTGGAGGAAAATACAATGGTAGTTATTGAAATGGACAATGGCAAGCAGATCGAGATCGAGCTGTATCCGCAGATCGCACCGATCTCCTGCGAGAACTTCGAGAAGCTCGTGAAGGAGGGCTTCTATGACGGTCTGACCTTCCACCGCATCATCCCGGACTTCATGATCCAGGGCGGCTGCCCGCTCGGCAACGGCACCGGCGGCCCCGGCTGGCACATCAAGGGCGAGTTCGCTGCCAACGGCGTACAGAACGACCTGAAGCACACCA
>JAGADP010000217.1 GCA_017828885.1 Oscillospiraceae bacterium
GGCTTGACTATAAGCTGGATTTCACAGCCGATGATCTGGACATTGCGATTCTGGTCGATCACCAGAGCAGCGACATTGCGCTCGGTGTGAACAAAGGCGGTACAGGCGATCAGGGTGTCATGTTCGGCTATGCAACGGACGAAACACCGGAGCTTCTGCCGATCCCGTTCGTGGTCGCTACCAGGTTCCTGCGCCTGCTGAAGGCGTATCCCTGCCGGATGCTGAAAGCAGATGCCAAGGCGCAGGTCAGCTTCGATTACGACAGCGGCAAAATCACGACCTTCCTCTGCTCGGTGCAGCACGTTCACGGTGTGGAGGTCGAGGACTTCCGTGACATCATCGAGAAGCTGATGGTGAGAACGGCGACAGCCTATGGTCTGAACACCGACTTCGTGAAACTTGTCAACCCGACCGGCAGATTTGTCATCGGCAGCTCTTTTGCAGACTGCGGTGTGACCGGCCGCAAGCTCGCCTGCGACACCTACGGCGGTATCGGTCACATCGGCGGCGGTGCGCTCTCCGGCAAGGATCCGTCCAAGGTAGACCGGAGTGCTGCGTATATGGCACGCAAGATCGCAAGGGACATCGTCAGCGCCGGGTATGCAGACAAGGCAGAGGTACAGATCGCCTATGCCATCGGCGTGGCGGAGCCGGTCGGCGTGCATGTGGAGACCTTCGGCACGGAGCATCAGGACAAGGCATTCATCACACAGTACGTCCGTGAGAATTATGACCTCACGCCTCGTGGCATTATCGACAGCCTCGGTCTGCTGGAAATGGACTACAACCGGGTTTCTGCCTATGGTCACTTCGGCATAAATGGCTTGCCTTGGGAGTCGTAAGAACAATTTTATAAAAATCTGAAAAATCTTTATGACGCACCCCGCCATTTTATACCCCCGAAACGGTATATAGTAGAGGGTCTTGCACAGACCCTCCAAAATTGTAACGGGAGGTGGCTCAATGCCCAGCAGACCGAATACACCTTGCCGGCATCCCGGCTGCGCAGCGCTCGTACCCTATGGCACGAAATACTGTGAGCAACATCGTTCCCTCCACCCGGAGGATATACGCTCCGCAGGCAGCCGAGGTTACGGTACTGCATGGAACAAAGCCCGCAAGCGGTATCTCGAAACCCATCCGCTGTGTGTGGAGTGCATGAAGTCTGGGCGTTACGTCAAGGCAACCGATGTCGATCATATCAGACCGCATCGCGGAGACAGCATCCTGTTCTGGGATCAGAATAACTGGCAGGCGCTCTGCCACCGGCATCACAGTATCAAGACCCGCAACGAGGATCACACACCGGAGTACAAGTATTGAAAAAAGGAGCTCCTCAGTTCGAGAAACTCCTCATAATATCAATACTGTTTCATATTCGTAAAAAGGCTGTTCAGCTTTTCAAACAGCTCGTACACTGCCGGATCAGCTTTTTTCAAATCATCTGAGCTGATCACGTTCAGGCGGTCATCAGCGATCATGATCTTCCGCTTCAGAAAGTCAACAGTCAGCTCATAGAAGTGCATCTCAAAAATGAGCTGCACAGCATCAGACGAAACACATTCGCTTGTGAAAATATCGCTGCCAAGATTCATATGATCAACAGCATCCCGGAACACATGAAACCGCTTGACGGCTTGTTGGGCTTCTCCCTGATAGATATCTGCCTGAACGGCGTTCTGCGAGAAAAATACATCTCTTGTACGGAGCGTTTCTGTGGAAAGAAGCGCCGCTGCCTGTTTTCGGATCACGGATTCGAGTGCTTTGATGCGCTCCGGCGTGAATGTATCATCGCCTCGGAAAGCAAAGGAGAAATCGCAGATCGTTCTTACGCGGTCACGGAGCGTATCATTCATTGCCATCTGACCGATGCGGGTGAAGTCATCACCGAGAACCGGTGCATACTCAAACAGCTTATCACCGATGTTCTCGAAATCAGACATCGAAACATACGGCAGCATGGAAAGGTTCAGATCAAATACCGGTGCCATTCCTTTGATCTCCAGTGTGTCATTGTCGAAAAGAACACCGTAGTTTCCGGCGTGTCTGTCCTGATTGAAGCAAAGGGAATCGACAACGAGCATTTCACGGAATGCCTGCGTTGCGCCGATGCTTTCAAAGTAATCAAACACATCCTGCAATCCTTTTGCTTTCATCAGCTTTGAAAAGGAAGCGTATCCGAATTGCTCGTTTGTAAACAGATTGCACTTGGATGCGAGTTTTCCATGAAGCAGTACCGTCTGATATGGGACATAGTTTTCAGGGCTGATGATAGCCGCGATCTCTGATGCCAGCATTTCACAGTATGGTTCCAGACCTGCTCCGTATTCATTGCCGCGCTTGTAGATGAAGATATCCGAGCCGAAGCTGCCGGGCTGATCCTCCTTGCGGAAGCACTTGCGGAAGGAGCCCTCGCAGGCAAGCTCCGGTGATGTGGACGAGAAATCAGCAGCATACAGGCCGACGCCTTCAAATGCAAGTCGGGAGATCGCTTCTGTGAACTGATTTCTGTACAGCGATACCTGCTCCCAGGTCAGGCTTTCACGGTCTGACTTGATCCAGAATGTGTCGTTGATCGTTGCAGCGTGCGTGGTTCTGATGAAGCCTTCATTATCATCGCAGCCCATCTGACGCATGATCTTCTGCAGGTGGGCGTTATGCTTTGAAGACTTGCGGCTGTCGATCCATGTGTTGATGTCATCGAACCCAAACGGCAGCTTTCCCATTCGTTCAACCTCAGTGAACAAGACAGTGTCAGAAAAAGCTGTAGTCGGCTTCTTGTCAAAAGCCGCAACAACATTGTTTTTATTCATCAGGAAATACATCTCTGTCCGCCCTCCTTTGTTCTGGGATAATTTTATTATACCATACTTCCCGTCGGATATCAAGGGTTTTAAAGCAATATAAAGGGGCGGGGCCTGGGGGCTGGGGCGCCCCTCCGGGGGGCGGGTCGGAATCTCTGCGGGA
>JAGADP010000218.1 GCA_017828885.1 Oscillospiraceae bacterium
CATGGAGCCGATGTTCAATCTCCCGTCCCACGGCAATATCGGTAAGGTCACGATCACCAAGGAGTGCGTGACAGGCCAGGAGCCGCCGACATTGACCGACCGGAGAAACAAGGTCGTTACTGCATGGTAAATCTGACGGAAAGCCACACGTCCTGTGTGGCTTTTTTGCCCCTATGAGCGGTGCAGAAATTACCGCTTGCAAAAAGTCGGAAAATGTAGTATAATGGGATAAAAGAAGCCCTTTGCCCGGGCGCAGGGATGTCTGCGTCCGCTGAAAGAGAGGTAATCCAATGCCTGAAAGAAAAAAGAAGACCACCGAAATGCTGCCGACAGTCCCCATGCGGGGCACTGTGGCATTCCCGCACATGGTGATGCATTTCGATGTGGCAAGAGATATGTCGATCGCTGCCGTTGAGGAAGCGCTGCGGCGCGACAGACGGGTGTTCCTGGTGGCACAGAAGAACGTCATGGACGAGAACCCGACCCGCGAGGATCTGTACCAGGTCGGCGTGATCGCGGAGGTCAAGCAGACACTTCAGACCCAGGACGAGACCATCCGCATCCTCGTGGAGGGCATCAGCCGCGCCCGCATCCGGAAGATGGAGATGCACGGTGACATCATCTACACCGAGCCGCAGCGGATGCATCTGAGCAGCCGCATCCCGCATGACGACATCGAGACCGATGGCATGATGCGTGCCGTCAAGGACATCTATGAGCGCTATGCACGGCTGTTCCCGAAGATGCCCAAGGAGATCTTCATCGCCGTGATGTGCCAGGAGGATCCCGAGAAGCTTTTTGAGGAGATCGTGTTCAACACGATGCTCGACTATAAGGACAAGCAGATCTTGCTCGAGGAAAGCGGTCTGTTTGAGCGGCTCCAGCTCCTCTGTGAGATTTTGAGCCGTGAGACGATGGTGCTCGAGACCGAGCGCGAGATCCACGACCGCACCCAGGAGAGCATCGACCAGGGACAGCGCGAGTTCTTCCTGCGCGAACAGCTCCGCATCATCAGCAGCCAGCTCCACGAGGAGTCCGGGGATGCCTCGTATGACGACCCGGATTCCTATGCAGAGCGTATCATGGAGCTGAACCTCCCGGAGGAGAGCGAGATCAAGCTCCTGAAGGAGGCCTCCCGCCTGACACAGATGCCGCCTGCCTCGCAGGAGTCCTATGTCGTCACCAGCTACCTCGACACGATCCTCGATCTGCCGTGGAATGAGCTGACGGAGGATAAGATCGACCTGCGTGATGCACAGGCTGCCCTCGATGCCGACCACTATGGCCTGACCAAGGTCAAGGAGCGCATTTTGGAGAGCCTTGCCGTGCGCGTGCTCAATCCCGAGCTGCACGGGCAGATCCTCTGCCTGGTAGGCCCTCCCGGCATCGGCAAATCCTCGATCGGCCGCTCCATTGCAGGTGCGATCGGCAGGAAGTTCGCCCGTGTATCGCTCGGCGGCGTGCGCGATGAAGCCGACATCCGCGGTCACAGAAAGACCTACGTCGGCGCCATGCCCGGCCGCATTATCGCAGCCCTCCAGCAGGCAGGCACCCGCAATCCGGTGATCCTGCTCGATGAGCTCGACAAGATGGGCAACGACTACAAGGGCGACCCCTCGGCAGCGATGCTCGAGGTGCTCGATGCGGAGCAGAACAATGCCTTCCGCGACCATTACATCGAGATCCCGTTCGACCTCAGCCAGGTCATGTTCGTGGCAACGGCCAACACGCTCGACGCCATCCCGGCGCCGCTGCGTGACCGTATGGAGATCATCGAGCTGACGAGCTACACCCGCGAGGAGAAGTTCCAGATCGCCGTGCGGCATCTGGTCAGCAAGCAGGTGGTGGAGCACGGCCTGAAACTGAGCCAGTGCCGCTTCGATGACGATGCCATCTACGAGATGATCGACGCCTACACGAAGGAGGCCGGCGTCCGCAACCTCGAACGCACGATCGGAACCGTCTGCCGCAAGGTCGCCAAGGCCATCGCAGCCGGCGAACGCAGACGTGTGCAGGTGCACAAGAAGGATCTGCACAGCTACCTCGGTGTGCCGAAATACCTCCCGGATGCCAAGAGCCGCAAGAGCACGGTCGGACTGGTCAACGGTCTGGCCTGGACATCGGTCGGCGGCGTGCTGATGCCGCTCGAAGCCGTTGTGCTCGAAGGCACCGGAAAGATCGAGATCACCGGCTCTCTCGGCAGTGTGATGCAGGAGAGCGCCAAGATCGCCGTGACCTACGCCCGGAGCGTGGCACGGGAATACGGCATCCCGGTGGATTTCTACCAGAAGAACGACATCCATATCCATGCCCCCGAAGGCGCTGTCCCGAAGGACGGCCCGTCCGCGGGTGTGACGATGGCAACGGCGCTCGTCTCTGCGCTGACCGGTATCCCGGTGCGCGCGGATGTGGCCATGACCGGCGAGATCACGCTGCACGGCGCTGTTATGCCGATCGGTGGCCTGCGGGAGAAGTCGATGGCAGCTTACAAGGCCGGCATCCGCACGGTCATCATCCCGGAGGAGAACACCCCCGACCTCGAGGAGGTCGAGGACATCGTGAAGGAGCATGTGACCTTCGTGCCGGTGAAGCAGCTCAGCGAGGTGCTTGAAGCGGCGCTCGAGCGTCCGAAGCGCTCCGCCGCGCGTTCCGGCTCCGAGGGCAAGAAGGCCTCTGCCTCGGCCTGCAGGTAAGGAGGCGCCATGAATTTCCAGAAAGCAGAATTCAGTATGGCATGCGGGAAACTCTAACAGCTTCCTGCTGCCGACCGGATGGAGATCGCCTTCATCGGGCGCTCCAATGTCGGCAAGTCCACGCTCATCAATACGCTGGCCGGCCGGAAGAGCCTTGCCAGGGTCAGCGCCGTGCCGGGCAAGACGGCGACGATCAATTTCTACGGCGTAGAGCATATCTGGCTGGTGGACCTCCCGGGCTACGGCTATGCCAAGACGTCCAAGTCCGAGCAGGAGCGTCTGCGGAGGCTCATCACGGGCTATTTAGCGGCAGACCGTGACTTACAGCTCGTGGTGCAGCTCATCGACATGCGCCATGCCCCCTCGGCGGAGGATGTGGCGATGATCGACCGTCTGATCGACGAGGAGATCCCGTTCATCATCGTCTTCACGAAGGCGGACAAGCTCAACAAGACCG
The DNA here is from genome assembly GCA_017828885.1 of Oscillospiraceae bacterium. Taxonomy (GTDB): domain Bacteria; phylum Bacillota; class Clostridia; order Oscillospirales; family Ruminococcaceae; genus UBA3855. Next base: position 3,151 of record JAGADP010000218.1, read on the forward strand.
AGCGCGAGAAGCGCATGGCGGCCTTTGCCGAGGAGATCCCGTGCTTCGCCGACATCCACGCCATCCCGTTTTCGGCAAAGACCTTCGAGGGACAGGACGTCCTGCGGGAGCTGTTGTCTGACATCGCTTCTGAGGAAAATGAAGAAGATGGAACCGATGATGAGGCGTGAACAAACCGTGTCATTTTAACGAGCCTGTGGGCGTATCAGGCGGCGCAGCCGCCGAAGAAAAAAGGGGTCGCAGGGCGCAGCCCCGCCCCCTTAGAGCGCCCGGAGCGAAGCGAACGGGCGCTCACCCTGCCTTTTTAAGCAATTTCCACGATTTTGCAAATTGGGTCTTGCTTTTTCCGGAAGACTGTGCTATAATAGTACCATAACATGTTGACTGAGAGAGTAGCTGCTCCGTAAACCATTCTCCAGAGAGGCACACATCTGCTGTAAGTGTGCTGTTTGGCGGGGGCTGTGAAGTTCACTCACGAGTGGCGCTGCCGAAGACCGGTTCCGGATGGTAAGCAGCGATGTCGTGTCCGCATTAAGGACAAAGGGAGTGTTGGCTCCCGGCCAATGGGTGGTAGAACAAGTGCAGCTTGTCCCTTTGGGGCAGGCTGTTTTTTGTTTATGTATCCGAATTTCCAGAACATGCTAAAAAGTGTGTTTTTCGGGCGGTGCTCCGTGCTATGCGCCCCCCTCAACCCTGCTTTTTCAGCGTTGCTCCGGAAATCTGTATGTCCGTTAAATCATAAATGAGGTGAAACCATGAAAGATCAACTGAGAAACATTGAGAAACGTGCAAGGGAAGCCATTTCTGCCGTCTCCGACCTGAGCGCTCTCGAAGAGCGCCGTGTCGGGATCCTGGGCAAGAAGGGCGAGCTGACCGCCATCCTCAAGCAGATGGGCAAGCTCTCCGCTGAGGAGCGCCCCGCTATGGGACAGCTTGCCAACCAGGTACGCAGCACCGTCGAGGAGCTGCTCGTCGAGAAGCAGGCAGCGCTGCAGGCAGCTGCACAGAATGCACGCCTTGCTGCCGAGACCATCGACATCACCATGCCCGGCCAGAAGCCCCCGGCAGGCCGTCTGCATCCGCTGCAGATCGTGGAAGAAGAGGTCAAGGAGATCTTCCTCGGCATGGGCTTTTCCGTTGCCGACGGCCCCGAGGTCGAGTATGACTACTA
>JAGADP010000219.1 GCA_017828885.1 Oscillospiraceae bacterium
ACCGCCGAGATCATCGTCGAGGCAGATACCGAGCCGGTCGGCCAGCTTGACCCGATGACAAGCGCCGAGGAGATCGCCTACCGCTATGTCAAGGAGCGCGTGATACCGTCCTGTGGGCTGTCCGATCTGGCGCCGTTCAAGTCGATCGACTGGGAGAACAACGGCGGCACCGGCGTACAGCCGCCCGACTCCACACAGGGTCTCATCAGCGCCACAGTGCATGATTTCGAGAACGACGGCGCCCCCGAGCTGCTGACTGTCTGGTCGCGGGGCTTCTCGTTCTACGTGGATCTCTACCGCATCGAGGCAGACACCTGCTCGCTCATCAACAGCTTCAAATGCTGTGAGTATTCCGAAATGTCCAGCGTCACGCCGACCATCCTCATACAGGGCAACAAGGTGCTCGTGGAAAGCTACTGGATGGCTCTGCCGGGTATGTCCCGCTACGGCACGCTGCTGAGCGTCTACGAGGTCAAGGACGGCAATGCGGAGGAAACGCTCACCATCGACAGCGCCCGCTATCCCGGCGCGGAGATCCTTTCGGTCAACGGCGAGGAATACACGACCGCCGAGGGCGAGATGGACTATGCCCATGCGGACGAGCTCCTCACACAGGCACTTCAGAATGCCGGTGTGCAGTACGATGCCTTCAACAACGGCTGGGGCACCGAGGGCATGGACATCCTCTATGGCCTGAACCTCATCATCTCCGACTGCATGCCCGTCATGTCGATGGAGTATACCAATGACGATCTGGATCTCTACATCGACGATACCTGCCTGCGGGAGCGTCTCAGCGGCATGTAAGACCGCAGCACCAAGCCAAAGGAGCCATGCATGAAAGTCAGCGCCATCATCTGTGAATACAACCCCCTCCACAACGGCCACGCCCACCACATCGCGGAGACGCGCCGCCGCGGAGCGACCCACATCCTCTGCATCCTGAGCAGCAATTTTGTCCAGCGGGGCGATGTGGCGCTCCTGAACAAATTCGACCGCGCCCGTCTTGCCGTCATGGCAGGCGCCGACCTCGTGATCGAGCTGCCCACGCCATTTTCCTGCGCATCTGCGGAGGTCTATGCCTCCGGTGCCGTGGCGCTCATCGACCGGCTCGGCATTGCGGACGAGCTCAGCTTCGGATGCTCAGCGAACAGCACCGAGGAGATCGACCGCCTCACCGAAGCCGCCCTCTCTGCCGCGCAGCTCTGCGGCGACAGCATCCGGGCGTGCATGAAAGAGGGACGTTCCTACCCTGCCGCCGTCTGCGAAGCCGTCCGCCAGCGCTATGGCGGGGAGACTGCCGCACAGATGCAGGATCCCAACAACCTCCTCGCCATCGAGTACCGGAAGGCGATGCTGCGCCGCAAGGTCAGCTTTTCCGCCTGCGCCATCCCCCGCCGGAGCGTGATGCATGACAGCACGCTCACCGAGGAGGGATTTGCCAGCGCCAGCTACATCCGCAAGGCCGTTGCAGAAGGCGATCCGGGCTATGCAACGTTCATGCCGGACTATGCCGCCCGCTGTCTCTCCGACCGCATCCGCGAGGGCAAAACAGCCACCCTCCGCCAGATGGAACGCGCCGTGCTCTACCGGATGCGCACCATCCCGGAGCCGGAGCTGCTTGCCGTTCCCGACATGAACGAACAGCTTGCGGGGCGCTTCTGTGCCGCACGGAACGCCAACTCTCTCGAGGAATTGTTTGCACAGGTCAAGACGCGCTGCTATACCATGTCCCGCATCCGTCGCATTGTGATGGGCGCGATGATCGGCATTCCGAAAGAGCTGCTGACGGCCGAGCCGCCCTATGCGCGCGTGCTGGCGTTCAACGAGCGCGGGCGCGAGCTCATGGCCGCGGCGCAGAAGAAAGCCGTCATCCCCATGAGCACATCATTAGCGCGGCTCCGCGGCGAAAACAGCACCTGCGAGGCCTTTGTGCAGACAGAGGAACGCGCCTCACATGTCTACGGCCTTGCACAGGGCGTGATCGCCTCCGCCGAGGAGGATTTCCGCGCCCGCATCACAATGGAGCAGCAGCCATGAGGGCGCCGGTATACCGCGGCGTGATCCTCGACATGGACGGTACACTCCTGGACTCCATGCCCATCTGGCACGAGATCGACGTCCGTTTCTTCGAGGAAAACGGCCTTGACATCCCGGAGGGGCTCTCCGAGCAGGTCAGCAAAATGTCAATGGAGGAGTGGGCGAACTTCTTCATCCGGGAATTCGACGTCTGCCACAACACGCCAGAAAGCGTCATCCGCCGCATCGAGGAAATGGCGGCGGAATACTACACAGAGCGCATCCCGCTCAAACTCCATGTACCGGAATTTCTGGACAGGCTCGATGCCGCAGGGCTCCCCTACGGCGTGGCAACGGCGACCTACCGGAGCTCCGCCACAGCCGCCATGCAAAGGCTCGGCATTCTAGGCCGGATGCAATTTTTACTCACCGCCGAGGACATCCCCGGGGGCAAATCGACCCCCGCGATGTACGAACGCGCCGCCGCACTGCTCGGTACCGATCCGGCGGAGACGCTCATCGTGGAGGATGCCCTGCACTGTGTCCAGATGGCGGTAAAGTGCGGTTTCCCCGTGGCAGCCGTCCACGATGCATGCTGCCCCGATGAGGAATGGGCGGAGATCTGCCGCCTGACCCCGCTGCACGGCGAGGATCTGCACGAACTCGCCAGCATGCTCCTGCACTGAATCCGGACAAAACAACTGCCCCCGAAGGTTCCTGCCTTCGGGGGCTTTCTGACGTCATAAATGCCGCATTTCTGCGGACTGTTCTGTTATTCTATCTCACGTTCACGCAGCTCATTGAGCCTGCTTTTCTGTAAGGTCACCTTGTTGCCGACCTGGTAGTTCATCACCTGATTGCCGTTGACATAGATCCAGGTGTCCACGCCATTCTCGCTTTTGAGTGTGACACGGTAGCACTCCTCATCGACACGGGTCGAGATCGGGATGGCCTCCACCACGGAATAGGTCTCCACAGAATGCTGGTCGAGCGTATACCCGACACCGACCGCACCAAGACCGATCACTGCCAGCACCAGACCGCCGAGCAGCTTCACCGTTCCCATTCTTGTCAACAATAGAATTACACCAAGCACTGCCGCCAGTGCGCCGCCGATCATCAGACCAAGCGATAACGTCATACGATATGCCTCCCTTAAAATTACGAGCCGCCTTTGAAAATCCCCGATCTTCAAAAGCGCACCATTTTTTCTGTCAACTAATAGTATAACATAGATCGTGTGACAAATCAAGTTTCAATTTGTTTACATTTTTTAGACAACGTTAGTTGAAAATATTAAGGTTGGCACAGCAACAACTGACAGTTTCCGATTTTTTCCGGGCGCAAAACGACATTTTCTGCATAAACTATACGTAGCAGAGAAATGTGCTCGCCGGAAAGGGGGTGGCATCCCCCGTTGAGGGAGATGTCCTTCTGACTCGCCCGCTTCGCACTCGGAAAGCACAGCTCCTGCTTTCCGATATAAAGAAGCGCCGGGTTTTGCGCCCGGCGCTTCTGTGCATAACGGAGATTTCGCCGTCTGCGGACGGCGAACAGAGGGCTTTGCCCTCTGGTCTCCCACAAACTTTTTTTGCGAAAAAAAGTTTGATCAAAAAACGATCTTGATGCACCTTTGTCTGAAACACCGAAGAACTACATTAGAGCAGCTTTAGCTGCGACGTCCTAAAATGCCAAACGATGCCCCCTTCGCCGCAAGGATTGCGCTCATAAAGAAGTAATCAAACAAAACCAATACAGCAAGCTATATGAAAAGCAAAGGACGAGGCACGAAGCATCTTTTCTTTTGTACAGCAATCATCAAAACCCAAGCCATGTGACATTTCAGCCCCATGGCTTGGGTTTGTCCATGTACGAAAAACAAACACCGCCAACCATATAAATGCAATAACGCTCCCTGCAAACGCTCTCAACAAATTGGAAAAGCAAGCACGCTGGGCTTCTGTTATCCTAAAGTCCGACCTCAAAAGTTTGATCTCTACCAGACTCAATCGTCTATGATCAGGCACTTGCATCCCTCAAATGCATGGTGTCCTATACTTGTAACACTTTCTGGTATCTTGACTGTGGTCAGATTACCACAGTAACAGAAAGCCCCTACTTCGATGCTTGTTACGCTGTCAGGTATATAGACAGAGGTCAGGCTCAAACAACCACTGAAAGCCTGCCACCCGATTCTTGTTACACCATCCGGTATCGATACTGCTTTCAGTTTATCGCACCACCGGAAAGCCTGATCTCCAATGCTTTTCACGCTATCTGGTATCGTAATATTTATCAGGTTTCTGCACTCCATGAAAGCTCCGCCAACAATACTTGTCACACCATCAGGTATGATGACCGCACCAGAACAAGTTTTACCATCGAGCAGTAATATCATTGATAATGACAAGAGGCGTTTCTTCACGTTTTTCTTCCAACCACGGCGTTTCTGAAAATGCTCTACTCCCAATACTTGTTACACTATCCGGCACCGTGATATTCGCCAGATTACTGCATTCATAGAAAGCGGAATCCTCTATGCTTATCACGCTATCAGGTATCACGACAGCAGTTAGTTCCTTACATCTGGCAATCTGCCTGCGAACAGATGCTGACATTCACCTCATCGCCGTCTATCCGCACAATTGCGACACTTTTGAAGAACAGCCGCGAGTCGGACAAGACTTCCGAAGAAACGGAATCCGGCAGCAAGTACGGCATTACCCGCGGCGCAGCCTACTGGAAGAAAGGGGGCAGCGGTAATGTTGAATAACACGTTGGAACGCCTCCGTGCCATGAAAATGAGCGCGTTTGCCGATGGACTGGAGCGTCAGTTCGCGGATGTAGAGAACTACAATCAGCTTGGATTTGAGGACAGACTGGCGCTGCTGGTTGACAGCGAGTGGAACCGCCGTCAGGATAATAAACTCGTCCGGTATATCCGAAATGCGCATTTTTCCGATTCCTCTGCAACGATGGAGGGAATCGAATACATTGAGGACGGGCATCTGGACAAGGGCAAAATGCTACGGTTTGCGACGTGCCGGTATATTGACGAGGGACGGCATATTATCCTGAAGGGTGCTTCTGGAAACGGCAAAACCTACATCGCCTGTGCGCTCGGCAATGCTACCTGCCGCAAGTTCAAGTCAGTGCGTTACATCCGGATGCCGGAGCTTCTGGATGAACTGAGTGTCGCCAAGGCAAACGGCGAATTTGCGAAGGTTGTCAAGGCATACAAGAAGGTGGATCTGCTGATTCTCGATGAGCGGCTGATCCGCTGCCTGACGCCGAATGAGAGCTATGATCTGCTTGAGATCATTGAATCGCGTATTGAGCGGTCTATGATTTTCTGTACGTAATACCATATCGAGGGCTGGTACGACCGCATCAATGCCGATCCGAGCAATGACAGCCCGATCTCGGATGCGATCATTGACAGGATCGTCAACACCGCATATTCGGTCATGATCGACGGTGAAGTCTCCATGCGCAGACGCCATGGACTCCCGGAAGGAGCAGAGCCGTGATAATGACAAGGGACAACCTGGACAAAGATTGGTGGTCGATGTTTCTGCACTGTTCAAATCCGGAAGCAGCCAAAGCAGAGGTGCTTGCGAAGTTTTCGGCAGAAACTGACGATGAGCACGAGTGGTCTGAGCAGGATATCTATGAGCAGATACGGAAGATCATTCGCAAGTATGAGTAAACTTTGATGGGTGAGCCTGCTTGATGATAGTCGAGCAGGCTCATTTCTTGCCGGGCAGCGTCCGTGGGCAGTCAGCGGCGAGGTGTGGCAAAGTGCCCGTGCAGCTGTGGCAGTGGAGGCGGCATATACACGGACCGTATTTGATGTCACCTTGCCAGAGATCGCAGCGGTGAACCCTCTGAAACCGCTGAGAGCCGTAGCCGTTGTCCCGGTACATCTTCATCATGGCAGTTGAGTAGCCCGCCCCTGCAAGCGCACGCTGCAATGTGCTGCGCTTCAAGACGCCGGGTTCGACCTTGCCCTCCAGTTCCAGGATCTGGATGATGGTCGGCACGCTGCGGGATGGCACTCACGGCGCAGACGGATCGCTTCTGCAGTGATCTCCTTGTTGACGATGACACCCTGCTCCTGCACTTTGCCCTTCGGTTCCAGACCGTCCATGCCGAATTCATTGTAGGCATCCACATACCGCTGGATCGTGCGGGTGGATACTTCGTACATGACGGAGATCTCACGGCGCTTTTCGTAATACTCTTCCAGTGATGAGAGTACACCAATCAGCGGCGCAATCATACCCATGCGTCGCTCTGCGATTTCTTTTGCCAATTGTTTGTCTTTCATGCCCATAGAGACACCTCCTTGTTTGGTGATACCTCTATCATAGCACAAATCAGCCGGACAGTATACGTTAACTCGTTAATTTGTATTCGTGGGCATTTACGGTG
>JAGADP010000220.1 GCA_017828885.1 Oscillospiraceae bacterium
CCAGCCGCACAGCGGGCTGTGTGCCGGGGCAAGCTGCGGCTGCGTGCAGAATCTTGATGCGCTCCACTGGATCGAGCGTCTCGGTCTGAACCCGCGTGAGCACAAGCGCAACCCGGACGGCACGCTCATCATCAATGACATGCAGGGGCTTCACGAGAGCTATATGTTTGAAACGCTGGCTGCCATCCAGGATAAGGATCAGATCTTGCAGACGATCACGGATGTTGCTTATCTGCTCCAGCCGTATCGGCGGTTCTATCTCGTTCTCCGGAATGACTGGAGCGATCCGGCGAGCCGCTGCACTGCCGGGTATCCCGATACGATGCGCTGCGTGATCCGCTGCATCCCGCAGAATGAATCGGAAAGCGAAGCGGAACCGCGCTATTCTGTAGATTCTGCGGAACACTGCTTCGAGACAAGGCAAATGCTCCCCGCCCTGGACGAAGTGCGGGACGAGCCGGTGGTATTCTATTTCCTGCCGGCGCATTTCAGCGACGACACCATCGGCTATGCCGTTCTGCAGACGTCGATGGACGCCAGACGCACGGCGGATGAGGTCGCAGTACTCTGGCTGCGGAACGTGAACAACGCCTTGCAGATGGTCAGGATCGTTGGCAGGCTGATGGATTATTCCATCCGCGACCCCATGACCGGACTCCTGAACCGGCGCGGCATGGAGATCATGTACAAACGCCGCATCGAGCAGCTTCACCCGGAGGAGCACGTTGTGATCTGGGTGATCGACATGGACGGCCTGAAGCACATCAACGACCATTACGGCCATGAGAGCGGCGACAGCGGCATCATCATCATCGCTGAGGCGATCCGGGCGGTATCCGGTAAGGAGGATATCATGGCGCGTGTCGGCGGCGATGAATTTGTCATCATCGCATCCGGCACAGAGCAGGACGGCCGGGAACGGATCCGGGCGTTTGAGCAGTTCCTTGCCGGCAAGAATGCGGAGTGGCCGAACAGACCCTTTGACATCACGGCCAGCATCGGCCATGTGTGCTTCCCGGTCACGGAGCTGAACACCCTCGATGAGCGGGTGAAGGAAGCTGACCGCCTGATGTACGAATACAAGGCCGCCCATAAGAAACAGCGCGGGAATTGAGCCGGCGCTCTGCAACAGAAAGCGATCATTCCGTTCAGGGAAAGGGATAATCATATGGACAGCAGAAAACGAATCGCATTGTTTGCCGGACAGGCGGATGAATCCTACCAGAGCCGTTTCATCAGCGGCTTTCTGAAAGAGGCATTTGCCGCCGGATACGATGTGTGTATATTTTCCATGTACCGGAAGTATCAGGATACGCCGGAACGTGAGCAGGGAGAATCCAACATCTTCTCCCTGATGTCGCCCGACAAATTTGACGGTGCCGTCATCCTGAAGGACAGCATCCAGACCGAGAAAGCTGCCGAGCAGCTCGAGCTTTCGATCAAGGATATCTTCCATAAGCCCATTGTGGTCATCGAGAAGGAAAGTGAGCTGTTCCCGAGCATCTGCACCGACTGCTATTCCGCCATTTTCGAGCTCATCCACCATCTCATCGAGGTGCATGGGTGCAAGGACATTGCCTTCCTCACCGGCAAGAAGTGGCATAAGCATGCACAGGAGCGCTTGCAGGCCTACCGCGATGCCATGGCGGATGCCGGCCTTGAGGTCTCCGATGAGCGCATCATTTACGGCGATTTCTGGTACCAGAGCGGCGAGATCTGCGCAGAGGAGCTGCTGGCTGACGGCAAAGAGCTGCCGGATGCGGTGGCGTGTGCCAATGACCAGATGGCGATCGGCCTCTGCAAGGCGCTGACCGAGCGCGGGATCCGCGTCCCGGAGGACATCGCCGTTGTCGGATACGATTCGACCTACGAGGGGCAGACAAGTCCGCGCCCGATCACATCCGCACTCATTCCTGCCGAGGAATTCGGCGAGTACGCCTTCCGGTTCCTGACCGATCTGATGAACGGCCGCGAGCCGGAGTCCTTCCGGCTGAGATCGAAGCTTGTCATCGGCGAGAGCTGCGGCTGTCAGTGCTGCGGTATGCCGGAATACCAGATCCGGCGCGATGCGTGGGGCACCGACATCTCCGAGGAGCGCTATGACTCCGTATTCAACACCATGGAGGAGAACCTGATCGCGCAGTCGTCCTTGCAGGAGTACCTTGACACGGTCTATTCCTATGTCTACCAGCTCGGCAGCATCGAGGAATTCCACCTCTGTCTGGCGAACGATTGGAAGCATATTGATCCGGGCGTCCGGTTCGGCGTGAGCGGTTTCTCACGGAAAATGATCCACGCGATCCGCTATTGCAGCGACCGCAAACATAATATCGCGGGGCTCCACGAGAGCTTTGAGACCGAGGCGATGCTGCCGGAGCTCTACGAAATGCGCGAAACTCCGACAGCTTATTTCTTCACGCCGGTCTTTTATGAGAATGCCTGCTTCGGCTATGCGGCGATCAGCTACGGCAGTGACCTTTGCAGCTACGATGACACCTACCGGCGCTGGATCGGTGCCGTGTGCAGAGGGCTGGAGTGTCTGCGGCGGACGCTTGTCATCCAGCAGATGCAGGAGCAGCTGGGACGCATGCACAGCAGCAAGTTCAAGGTGTCGGATCACGCCTACGAGAGCCTGAGCTCCGACGAAAAGGTGCAGTACCAGCTTGTCACGAGGATCCTCGACGAGAATCTGCTCGAGTATCATTTCCAGCCGATCGTCAGCGCCGTGGACGGCAGCGTCTATGCCTATGAAGCACTGATGCGTTCACGTACCGCACAGAAGGTGCTGCCGCTCTCGATCATCCGGTATGCCGCCATGCAGGAGCGTCTATTTGATGTGGAGCGTGCGACGATGGTCAATGTCCTGCGCTATATTGACGAGCACGGCGACAGCTTCGGCGATGCCAAGGTCTTTATCAACAGCATCCCCGGTGTTGTCAAGGACGAGCAGTTCTATGCCGAGCTCGAAAATGCCGTTGCACCACATGCCGATAAGGTGGTCGTGGAGCTGACCGAGGAAGCGGAGCTCCAGGATGCTGATCTTGAAAAGCTCAAGGCCTACATCGAAAAAATGGGCATCAACATTGCCGTCGATGACTACGGCACAGGCTATTCCAATGTCAGCAACCTGCTGCGTTATATGCCGGATTTCGTCAAGATCGACCGTTCCTTGCTCAGTGACATCCACAAGCATCCCCAGAAGCAGCACTTCGTGCGTGAGATCATCGACTTCTGCCATGATAACGGCATCAAGGCACTGGCCGAGGGCGTTGAGACGGCGGAGGAGCTCCGTACGGTCATCCATCTCGGCGCCGACCTGATCCAGGGCTTCTACACAGCCAGACCCTCTGCCACGATCATCGGGCAGATCAATGAAAAATGCCGCAGCGAGATCCGCCAGTATCATCAGGAGCGGATCGACGGCAATACCAAGCGCATCTATGTGGCCGGGAAGACGAACCGCGTTTCGCTGGCCAAGCTCGTCAAGGACGGCTGTACCGACATCGTTGTCGGCCGTGACGAGATGGTCTACACGGACATTTCCATTATTGGTACGCCGCAGATGAAAACGGACATCCATGTGCGCATCGAGCCGGGCTACAAGGGCAGCATCACGCTCGAGGACGTGTACTTCTCGAATGTGAACGGCCGTCCGGCGATCGAGCTCGGCGAGAATTCCTGCGTCACGCTCGTGCTTGTGGGCGCCAATACGCTCTACCACGCGGGCATCATGGTGCCGGAGTCGGCGAAGCTCACGTTGGAGGGCAACGGCACACTCCTCATCGACCTCGACTCTGCCGAATCCTACGGCATCGGCAACACCCACAGCTCCCGTCACGGTGAGCTCGTCTTTGAACAGGACGGTATGCTCAGGATCGACTGCCGCGGCAAGAGCGGCATCGCCATCGGGTCTGGGCTCGGCGGCATCATCCGGATCAACCGGGGCGAATACAATCTGAATCTCGATACGGAGAGCGCTGTCGGCATTGGTGCGTTGAAGGGCGATGTTGACCTTGCGATCACGACCTGCCGGATCGAATCGGACTGGGCCACGAGCTATGGTGTATTCATCGGCTCCTATGAGGGCAATGCAAAGGTATTTGTCACCAAGAGCGGACTGAATTTCTATGCACATGGTGAAACCGTTGCAGCGTTCGGAACGATCAACGGTGAATATGCTTCAATAAGTACGCAGTATATCAGCATCGTACTGAATATGATGGCAGATAAGATGACCTGCTTCGGCGCGCTGGACGGCAAAACAGACCTTAATTTCCGGGATTCGCATCTGCGGATCGAGGCTGTCGGCCAGAAGGCACTGGCCTTCGGCGGCAACACCGAACAGACGGATATTCAGATCACGAGCGCGGATGTTTCCGTGAAGGTGCGCTCGTCACTTGACAGGGAGACGCTTGCACCGGACGAGAACATCCATGTGAAGAACAGCCGTTTCCGGCTGATGGTCAACGGCGAGGAGGTCGAACGTGCCGGAACGATCGACTATGAATCCTGATACAAACAGAACAGACAGCGGAGCAGCCTGAACACCGGGCTGCTCCGTTCTTTCTTGGTACACTTGTATTTTTCCGGAAACTGTGCTATACTATGAAAGAGAACATGGACCTACCGGAAAAGGAGTATGGATATGATACAGGATATTTACCCGAGCAAGCTCGATAACAGCTTTATCGACCGCAGACCGTCCCCGGAGGATCCGCTGCTGCTGCTGGATGAAAAAGGCAGGCTGCTGGCCGAGATCACGGAGGGGCAGATCCGCTTTCCGAAGGCTGCAGAAGTCACGGCAGAGGATGCGGTCTATCTGTTTTCCGTGGATGAGCGCCCGTATTTCTTAGCGCTGGGCGAGGCAAGCTGCACGAATGCGGCTTACGGGTGGTATACCATCCGGGAGCTGCGGGATCTTGGCGGCGGTAAGGAGCTGTTTGCGGCTTTCACGGCCTATCATCTCTGGAAATGGTACGACGACAACCGCTTCTGCGGGAAATGCAGAGCGCCGCTTTCCGTACATAATGCTGAGCGCGTGCTGAAATGCGAGGGCTGCGGGAATATGATCTATCCGCGGATCAATCCGGCGGTGATCGTTGGCGTCATCAAGGGGAACAGCCTGCTCATCACCCGCTATAATCGCGGCTATGCGCACAATGCGCTGGTGGCCGGCTTCACAGAGATCGGCGAGACCCTCGAGGAGACCGTGGCGCGTGAGGTCATGGAGGAGACGGGCGTCAGCGTGAAGAACATCCGCTACTACAAATCGCAGCCGTGGGGCATGGCACAGGATATTCTGGTCGGCTTCTACTGTGATGCGGACGGCGAGGCCGTGATCCACCGCGATACCAATGAGCTGACATATGCCGAATGGGTCGAGCGCGACCAGATCGAACTCCAGCCGAACAGCCTGAGCCTGACAAATGAAATGATGCGGATGTTCAAGGAAGGAAAGATCCGCTGACGGAGGTGTTACATTGAAGAAACGACTGCTGACCGCCGCACTTTTGCTGGCAGCGATGCTGTACACGGGGTGCGCTGCCGCACAGACGGCATCCGAACCGGCTATGACCGAGCCCATGACAGAGACCGCCGCGCCCACAACGGAGCCGCTGCCCGAAACGACCGAAGCCTCCACCGTGCCGACGGAAACGACCGAAGCTGCAACGGAACCTGTCACGGAAGAGACAACGGAGGAGACCGCCGAGCTGACCACCGAACCGATCCATTTTGCGAACAGGCTGGAGGTCATGAAATCGGCCTTTGAGACGCGGCCTGTCCCGGATCACTGCTTCAACCGCGATCCGGAGGATCTGACGCCGCAGGTACGCAAAGCCATCGAGGAAGACCGGGGCATGTACGGGCGGGTCTGCTGCTGGTGCATCGACCGGGAGACCGGCGATGTCTATGTCTGCCTGAACTACAGCGCCATTCAATTCAACCGCTTCGAGGATTATGCCTTCTACCGGATCGACGGCAGCTCCGGCGAGGTCAACGCGATCTGTGACGCTGACTGGATGAAGGAGAACCGCGGCGTCTCGACGATCGGCGAGGATGCCTATGGCCTTTACTGGGTCGGCGGAAAGCTCCTGTTTGCGTCCTATGGCGGCTTCTACCAGATCGAGCAGGACGGCGAGTTCGTCATGGTGGACGGCGACTGGGAGCCGCAGGGGGGCTATGGCCTGATCGGCAAGGATACGGTCAAGCTGGCGGGCATGTCCGGCGTGTACGAGTACGATCCCCGCACCGGCTCCAAAACGCCGCTCGAGGAATACAGCGGCGAAGGCGTGATGGTCTCCATCAACGAATACCTGATGCGTCCGACGCCGCAGCTCCAGGAGCAGGTATTGTTCGAGGGCGAGAACGGCACCGACCAGAAGGTGATCTTTGAGTGGGAATGAACGGCGTGACAAACAGAATGTATTTCGGAGGTGACGTATGCCAGAGATCCTTATCGCAGAGGACGACAAGGAGATCAATCGCCTGCTCTGCGAATATCTGAGCTCCCAGGGCTATGAAACGCTGTCGGCCATGAACGGGCTCGATGCCGTGCGCATCGTCCGGGAGCAGAACAGGCTTGAACTGCTGATCCTTGACCTGATGCTGCCGTTCCAGAGCGGCGACAGGGTCTTGCAGAAGATCCGGGAGTTCTCGGACATCCCCGTCATTGTCGTATCGGCCAAAAGCGAGACCTCCTCAAAGATCGACCTGATCCGCATGGGCGCGGACGATTACCTGACAAAGCCCTTTGACCTCGATGAGCTGCTGGTGCGCGTGGAAGCTGTCCTGCGGCGGTATGCGGGCGCTTCCCGGCAGCAGAATACAAAGCCCCTGACTTACAAGAACCTGACGCTTGACACCATAGCCGGCACCGCGACCGTCTGCGGTGAACCGCTCACGCTGACGGGCAAGGAATACGCCATTCTGGAGCTGATGCTCGGCACACCGCAGAAGCTCTGGTCGAAGGCGAATCTGTTCGAGAGCATCTGGGGCGAAGCCTATCTCAGCGATGACAACACCGTGAAGGTACACATGAGCAACATCCGCTCCAAGCTCAAAAAGCTTGACCCCGATAACGACTACATCGAAACGGTCTGGGGCATGGGTTACAGGCTGACTTAACCATTTCTTAACGCTTCGCTTAACCTTTTCTGAACCTGTGCCTGCTACAATAGAATCAACGAAAACGAAAAGGGGGCGGCGCTATGGAAAATAGTGTCATGACCATGCGGGGGCTCTGCAAGTCCTACAAAAAACAGGAAGTCCTGCACGATTTCAGCCTGACTGTGGAGCGCGGGCATATCTGCGGCCTGATCGGGCCGAACGGCGCAGGCAAGACCACCATCATGAAGATCTTAGCAGGGTTCATGTTCCCTGACAAGGGCGAGCTCGAATTCTTCGGCAGCCCTGAAAACCTCGACGATGCCCGCGCAAGAATGAGCTTCATGATCGAGCAGCCGATCCTTTCCGGCTCGATGACAGCGCGTGAGAATCTCGAATACATCCGCTATCTGCGGGGCTATCCCGATGAGAAGCGCATTGACGAGATATTGGAGCTGGTCGGGCTTGCCGATACAGGAAAGAAGCGCGCCGGCAAATTCTCCCTCGGCATGAAGCAGCGCCTTGGTATCGGCATGGCGCTTCTGCCAAAGCCGGAGGTCATGGTGCTCGACGAGCCTGTGAACGGGCTCGACCCGGAGGGCATCGTGGAGGTGCGTCAGCTCATCCAGCGGATGCAGGAGGAGTGGGGCGTAACGGTGCTGATCTCGAGCCATCTGCTGTCGGAGCTGTCCGAGCTCTGCACGGATTTCTCCATCCTCAGTCACGGCGAGCTCATCGAGAACCTCAGTCGTGAGGAGCTCCTCGTGAAATGCAGGAACCACATCGCCCTGCGCACGGACGACATCAACAAAACCGCAGCCGTCCTCGAAGAAAAGCTGCAAATGGCGGATTACAAGGTCATCCACGGCGAGGAGATCCACATGTTCGAGCAGCTCGGCGACATCCGCCGCATCTCCAAGACGCTGACCGACAGCGGGCTCATCATCACGAAGCTCAACGAGGAAGGGCAGAACCTGGAGGACTATTATCTCGAGAAGGTAGGTGGCAGGCATGAATAATATCATCAGGTCGCAATGGTTTCTCTGCAAAAAGCGGATACCGCTCATGCTGTTGATGCTCCTATTCATTCTGCTTGCAGAGTTTTTCGTGTTTTCAACAGCAGAGAAAACCACGGAAGCGCTCCCGGGTGTGGCACTGATATCCCTGTTACTATTCACATCCGTGGCTGCGGCGCTTCTCATGTACAGCTATGTGGAGCGTATCCAGATGTATGAGATCATGGCAGGCTTCACGCCGCATCAGATCCTCCTCGGAAAAACCGCAATATGCCTGCCTGTCACGATGGTCTACTTAGGCTGCTTTACCGTTATGTACCTTTGCTTCGACCACAGTTCCGATATGGTGCCCAGACTGCTCTTGTTCTGGATCATCGGCATTCGCTCCGTGCTCTGTGTCGTCTTTTTAAGTCCTCTCACGAAAGAAAGTGCGTTTGCACCGATAGGCAGCTTTATGCTCCTGATGATCTTCGGGCAGTCAGATCTTCAAGCTGTCGTTCAGTCACCGCTTGCCATATTATGCTGCGGACAATGCGTTTCACTCGGTACGGAATTGACAGTCGCCTTTGTCACCAAGGTCATTGTCTCGGCGGTCGTTGCCTGCGTGATCTATTATCTCATCGGCTATTATTCGCTGAAAAAGAAAATTGACCTCGAACCGCATAAAATCTTATAACCAAAGGAGGTACACGCTATGGAAATTCTGCTCGGGATACTCTGCGTGTGCCTTCTTGTCGTTTTGTGTGTGCTGCTGTGGAAGTATATCTCGCTGAAACAGAACATCCGCCGCTTCACGCAGGAGCTCGAAAAGCTGAAAGCCAGCGATTACCGCCAGCCCGTCA
>JAGADP010000028.1 GCA_017828885.1 Oscillospiraceae bacterium
CATTGCTCCGTGGAGAATCTGGGACATCAAGTCCCGTGACGAGGAGATCGACTATGCCGAGGCTCACGACATCCCGCTGAAGATCAACCGCGAGACCAACTACTCCAAGGACAAGAACATCTGGCATCTGTCCCACGAGGGCCTGGATCTGGAGAATCCGGCCAACGAGCCGCAGTACGAGAAGCCGGGCTTCCTCGAGATGGGCGTTTCCCCGATCATGGCTCCCGACAAGCCCACCTATGTGACCATTCACTTCGAGAAGGGCGTTCCGACCGCCATCGACGGCAAGCAGATGAACGGCACCGAGATCGTTACCACCCTGAACAAGCTGGGCGGCGAGAACGGTATCGGTCTGGCTGACCTGGTAGAGAACCGTCTGGTCGGCATGAAGTCCAGAGGCGTTTACGAGACCCCCGGCGGTGCGATCCTGTACCATGCACACGAGGTGCTCGAGACCATCACCCTCGACAAGGAGACCGCAAGAGTAAAGCAGTACCTCGGCATCAAGTTTGCCGACATCGTATACAACGGCCAGTGGTACACCCCGCTGCGTGAGGCACTGAGCGCCTTCGTCAGCGAGACCCAGAAGACCGTGACCGGCGATGTGAAGCTGAAGCTCTACAAGGGCAATATCATCAACGCCGGCGTAACCAGCCCGTACACCCTCTATGATGAGGAAGTTGCGACCTTCGATGCAGACGATGTTTACAACCAGGCTGACAGCGCAGGCTTCATCAACCTGTTCGGTCTGCCGATCTGGGTAAGAGCAAAGCTGAATCAGAAGCGTGCCGCTGAGCAGAAGGACTGATCAAAATGGCTGAACGGAAAAGAAAGACCAAATCTACGGCGGACGCCGCTGCCGCTGCTGAGCAGGAGGATGCCAGCAAGATCATCACCGGCGAAAGCTATAAGGGCGCTGTATTTGAGCGCGTCGATCTGGACGGTGCCGTGTTCAACGCCGGCAACCTGTACTGCGTGGCTGTGATCGGATCGAATTTCGACCAGACACGCATCGAGGAATGCTCCATGCAGAATGCGCAGTTCCGGAACATGGGCATGAAAAACGCCTCGTTCCAGGCAATGGATATGCACGGTGCGATCTTTTCCAATGCGGATCTGCGCGATTCCAAGATCATGCATCTCGATATGAGCAACACCGGATTCTCGCATCTGAACCTGAGCGGTGCCGCGTTTGACCATTGTGTGTTCGGCGGCGCGAAGTTCGATGTCTGCGACTGGGCGGATGCAGAGATCGACGGTATCCCCGTCAAGGATCTTTTGGCTGCCTATCAGCAGCTGCATAAAAACTGATATATGACGATAAGCACGGAGGCTTCTGATTTCCCAAAGCCTCCGGCGCTGTCATTTTATTACCGGAGGAAGTACTATGGCACTTTGGGCAGGCAGATTTTCAAAAGAGGTCGATGAGACGGTCAATGCGTTCAATTCCTCGATCGCTTTTGATGCAAGAATGTATGCGCACGACATCCAGGGCAGCATCGCACATGCGACGATGCTCGGGGACTGCGGCGTGATCGACAAGGCGGAGTCGGAGACCATCATCAAGGGGCTGAAAGGCATTTTGGCTGATCTCCAGAGCGGCGCGCTCGAGTTTGATCCGAACGCCGAGGATATCCACATGTTCGTGGAGGCGGAGCTGACCAAGCGTCTTGGCAGCACGGGCAAGCGCCTGCATACCGCACGTTCCCGCAACGATCAGGTCGCTCTGGACATCCGGCTGTATCTGCGTGACGAGATCGATGAGATCGCACAGCTGGTACACAAGCTCTGCACGGCGCTCTGCGATATGGCGGAGCAGCACACCGACACGATCCTGCCGGGATACACCCACCTACAGCGTGCACAGCCTGTCACCTTTGCCCATCATCTGCTGGCATACGCCCAGATGCTGCGGCGTGACCTCCTGCGTCTGCGGGATGCCAAGGAGCGCATGAACGAATGCCCGCTCGGCTGCGGTGCGCTCGCCGGTACGACTTACCCGATCGACCGCTGGCAGACAGCGAAGCTCCTGGAGTTTGACCGTCCGGTGGAAAACAGCCTTGACGGCGTTTCCGACCGTGACTTCTGCGTGGAGCTCTGCTGTGCGCTGTCGCTCATCATGACACACCTGTCCCGCTTCTCGGAGGAGATCATCCTCTGGTGCTCGTGGGAGTTCAAGTTCATCGAGCTGGATGATGCCTATGCGACCGGCTCGTCTATCATGCCGCAGAAGAAGAACCCGGATGTCACCGAGCTCATCCGCGGCAAGACAGGCCGCGTGAACGGCGACCTGATGACGCTCCTCTCCATGCTCAAGGGGTTGCCCCTTGCCTATAACAAGGACATGCAGGAGGACAAGGAGGCCATCTTTGACGCGGTGGACAACGTGAAGCTCTGCGTCAAGACGTTCATCCCCATGCTGACGACCATGCGTGTCCGGAAGGAGAACATGCGCAAGGCTGCGGCAAAGGGCTTCATCAATGCGACCGACTGTGCAGACTATCTCGTGAAGAAGGGCATGCCCTTCCGCGATGCCTACAAGATCACGGGTACGCTCGTGGCAAAGTGCATCGAGCAGGAGCTGACGCTCGAGACACTGCCGCTGGAGGCCTACAAGGAGATGACCGATCTCTTTGCAGAGGATGTCTATGATGCCATCTCTCTGGAGCGCTGCGTGGAGGGACGTTCCTCCTACGGCGGACCTTCTCCGAAGGCAGTTGCCGACCAGCTTGACGGCATCCGCTACGAGCTCGAACAGCTTTGCTGGTGGGACTGGCCGGCTGAATGAGCATGAAAAAGCGCGCGATCAAATTCATCCTCGCACTGTCGGCACTTTCGGTGCTGATCTGGTTCATCGGGGAGATCCTCATCGGGATCTTCATCAACAACTACTATGTCTCGCTGGGCTGGGGCATCTTCTGTCTGGTGGCATGCCTCGTCTACAGCGGGTGGAAATGTCCGAGAGATCCGATCGAGGATGATGAAGAAGATAAATGAAGGAGGACACCATGTCCGTAAAAGTATATGTAGACGGCCAGGCCGGCACGACCGGTCTGAAGATCATTGACCGCCTGAACGGCAGAACCGACATCGAGCTGCTGAAGATCGCCGATGCCGACCGCCACAACAACGATGCCCGCCGTGCGATGATGGAACAGGCGGATTTCACCTTCCTGTGTCTGCCGGATGCAGCATCCATCGAAGCTGTGGAGCTGGCAAAGGGCACGAAGACCCGCATCCTCGATGCTTCCACCGCACACCGCACCAACCCGGCATGGGCATACGGCTTCCCGGAGCTGGGCGCGGACTTCCGTGAGAAGATCATCGGCTCCGACAGAGTTGCCGTTCCGGGCTGCTATGCCAGCGGCTTTGTATCGCTGCTGCGTCCGCTTGTGAGCGCAGGCGTGATCCCGGCGGATTTCCCGGTATTTGCCTATGCGACTTCCGGCTACAGCGGCGCAGGGAAGGGGGCTATTGCCATCTATGAGGGTGAGGACAAGCCGGAGGAGTTCAATTCTCCCCGACAGTATGCACTTTCCCAGTCGCACAAGCATCTCCCGGAGATGCAGCTGTTCTCGGGTCTGAGCGAAAAGCCGATGTTCAACCCGATCGTCTGCGATTATTACAGCGGCATGGTCGTTTCCGTACCGCTCCAGACAAGAATGCTGGACAAGAAGCCGACCCTCGCAGAGGTCAATGCGGCGTATCAGGCGCACTATGAGGGCGCCAAGCTCGTGACGGTGAATCCCGTGATGCTCCCCGAGGAGCAGGGGAAGTTCTTCCTGGCATCGAATACGCTGTCCGGCCAGAACAAGCTTGAGATCTTCACCTTCGGCAACGACGACCAGATGCTGCTCTGCGCGCGGCTCGACAATCTCGGCAAGGGCGCTTCCGGCGCTGCCGTACAGAATCTGAATATTATGATGGGCATTGATGAGACAACGGGTCTTGTGTGAGCCGTTCATCATGCATAACAGAGGTGTTTACATTGAAAAATAAGAAGTTTAAAGGCTATGCCTTTGTAGAGGGCGGTGTCTGCGCCGCACAGGGCTTCAAGGCGGGCGGCATCCATGCCGGCCTGAAACCCGGCAGTGACCCTGCCAAGAATGATCTGGCAATGATCGTCTCCGATAAGCCCTGCACGGCAGCGGCGATGTACACGACCAACAAGGTGCAGGGGGCGCCGATCATCGTCACCAAGCGCCATCTGCGCAACGGTCAGGCACAGGCTGTCATTGTCAATTCTGTCAATGCCAACACCTGCAATGCGGACGGCGAGGAGAAGGCCGGCCTGATGTGCGACTATGCCGCCAAGGCGCTTGACCTGAATGTGGATGACATCATCGTGGCATCCACCGGCGTCATCGGTCAGCCGCTCCCGATCGAGCCGATCGAAAAGGCAGTTCCGGCACTGGCTCAGAGCCTTTCCGAGACAGGCAATGCGGCGGCTGTCAACGCCATCATGACGACCGACACCCAGCCGAAGGAAGTTGCTGTGGAGTTCACCGCAGGCGGCAAGACCTGCCGGCTTGGCGGTATGCTCAAGGGCAGCGGCATGATCCACCCGAACATGGCAACAACGCTGACCTTCCTGACGACCGACTGTGCCATCGACCACGACCTGCTTGCAGCGGCGCTGCGTGAGGTGGTCTTTGTGACGCTGAACCGCGTCAGCGTGGACGGCGATACCTCCACTAATGACATGGTCTGCGTACTGGCGAACGGTGAAGCGGGCAATGACCCGATCGTCACCAACGAGGAGGACTATGAGGTCTTCAAGGATGCGCTGTATGCCGTGCTGATGAACCTTGCCCGGAAGATGGCAAGAGATGGTGAGGGTGCTACCAAGCTGATCGAGTGCCTGTGTGACGGCGCCGAGGATGACAAGACGGCAGAGATCGTTGCCAAGTCCGTCATCACATCGAGCCTGTTCAAGGCCGCGATCTTCGGCGAGGACGCCAACTGGGGCAGAATTCTCTGTGCGGTGGGCTATGCACCGGCAGAGTTCAATATCAAGAAGGTCAATGTGAGCCTCGGCTCCGCGAAGGGTACCATCCAGGTCTGCGAAAAGGGCGCAGGCGTGCCGTTCTCCGAGGAGGAGGCCAAGGTCATCCTCGGCGAGGAGGAGATCTTCGTGCATGTGACCATCGGCAAGGGTCCCGGCAGTGCTGTGGCATGGGGCTGCGACCTGACGTATGATTATGTCCGGATCAACGGCGATTACCGTTCCTGACAGAGTGAAGGAGTGTTGAAATTGAGCGGGATGCAGATCTCCAATGAGGTGCGCTCCAAGGTACTGAACGACGCACTTCCGTACATCCAGAAATACCATGACAAGATCGTTGTCATCAAATACGGCGGCAACGCCATGACAAATGAGGAGCTCAAGCAGGCAGTCATGAGCGATATGGTGCTCCTGACGCTCGTCGGCATCAAGGTCGTACTCGTTCACGGCGGCGGCCCCGAGATCAGCGACATGCTGAAGCGCCTGAACATCGAGAGCAAGTTCATCGGCGGTCTCCGCTATACGGATGAAGCCACCGTGGACGTTGTCAAGATGGTGCTGGCCGGCAAGGTCAACAAGGAGCTCGTCTCCCTGCTTGTTCTGAACGGCGGCACGGCCATCGGTATGTGAGGCCTCGATGAGC
>JAGADP010000221.1 GCA_017828885.1 Oscillospiraceae bacterium
GGAGTCGAGGAACATGTTCCAGCCCCAGCCGAGGTGGATGCCGTTGTAGGCGGTCTTCTGCACCTGATTGCGGAGGATCTTCACGGAATCCACGAAGTACGCCGTTACCGCCGCACAGCCGCCGAAGCCGTGTACCACGCTGATGTCATAGAGCAGATTGTCGCAGACGGTGTCGTTCTTGCAGACGCCCTCCACGCCGCGGGGGTACTTCTCGCGGTTGGAGCCGTCACCGTCGCCGATGTAGACATGCTGCGGATGGCCGATCGTGATGCCGGAGGAGGTGATGTCGGTGATATAGTTCCCGGAGATCGTGCTGTTCACGACGTCATTCGGCATGGACAGGCCGTCTGCGCCGGTGTGTTTGATGACATTGCCGGTGAAGTTGACGGAATCTGCATTCGTGACGTTGATGACGCCGGGGAGCGTATCGACCATCTCGTATTTGTCGCTGTGCCAGTTGGAATCGGCAAAGGCGGTATAGGTCTGCGCCGCCTGACAGGTGGTCTTGCCGTGGGAGCCGGCCACGTCTGTGAGCTGGTAGTCCGTATGAGCAAAGGTGATGCCGCTGAACGTCAGGTTCTGCACACGGTTCGAGGTCGATTCGCCTGCGATCGTGATGAGCTGATCGGCGAAGGGAGCTTCTACGTCTGCGGTGGACATGTCCTCGCCGTCGAGGGGATAGTAGTAGAGCAGATGCTCGGTCTTGTCGAAGTAGAATTCACCCGGCGAATCCACGAAGCTCATTGCATTGTAGATCGTGTGCCACCCACCGCAGTTGAAGGCGCAGTTCCAGCCGGGTGTCTGCGCGATGGCGCCGTAGGGCTGCTGGAGGAGCAGGACGAGCGTACCGTTTTCATAGCGCACATCACGGGTGCAGACGATGTTTTCGTTCCAGGTCGTGCCGTTGACGATCTCGAGGTCGTCGAAATTGGATTCGATCCGCGGCACATCGCCGGCGTTGTACTTCACGCCGTCGCTCTTGACGCCGGAGACCCATGCCCAGTCCGCCTGTCCGGCCGTGATGCCGTACTCGCCGTAGCCGCCCTGCGCCTCAACGGTGACGCTTCCCATGTTGGCGCGGTGGTCGTTGACATAGAGGTTGCGGAGCTTGTAGTCGCGGTCGAGGGGCGCGGCATAGAGCGTGTCGCTGACCTTCTCCCAGCCGGTGACCTGCCTTGCGCCGGAAAAGACAGGCGTCTCGTCCTCGTAGGCCTGATAGATGATCCGGCAGCCGTCCGGCGCGGAATCCTGCGTGTCAAAGGCGACCGCCTCCGTCATGCGATAGACGCCGCCCCGGAAATTGACAACGATGTCGCCGGTCATGCCGTCCTTGATCTTCCGGACAGCATCGCGTGCGCCGGCCAGTGTTTTCAGCGGCGCGGAAAGGGTGCCGGCATTGCTGTCGTCACCATCCGGGGAGACATAGAGCTGCGCGTAAACGACAGCTGCTTGTGCATGCAGAGGGAGAGCAGCCGGGAGCTGCACGGCTGTCAGCAGGATGCTGCATAGTACAGCTGTCATGCGGTTGCGAAGTGCGTGCGTCATATTTGTACCTCCTTTTGAGAATTGGTTGCTCTGCGCGTATAGCTATCTATAGTATAGCGCGGCTGTCCGCATTTTGCAATGCGTTTTGAGCGGCATCATGAAATATTAAACATTTTTTGGAAGAATGGCATCTATCGGCAGATCCGGGCTTGAAAAAGCAACTTGCAAGATGAGATTTACAAGATGCTATGGCGGTTTTTCGTCAAAATGGTGCAAAACGATCGGCTCGGATGATCGGCGGAATATCAAATTTTTAATATAATTATCATAAATTTGCCAAACTGTAATATTTTCGAGGAATCTGGCTGCGTTTTCTACTCTTTGTAATGGAAAATCATGCACTGTTTATTGCATAGCTTATACATATCTGTATTTTCTTGTAGAAAACGATAAAAAATATACGCATTTCATTCGTGATAACGTTACAAAATAATCTTGACATTATATTCATAATATGTTAATATTAGTGTTAAGGGGGGTTGATATCTATGCGATTCAACAAATTATTGAGTGGCATGCTTGCTGCCACGATGGCTGTCGTTATGATGCCCATCGCAAGTGCAAGCGCAGAAACCTACTCACTGCCAGGCGGCGGCCAGAAGTCCGGCGACCTGGGCGGCGGCTACCACTACGAGCTGTGGATCGACAGCACCGGCGGTAACGGCTCCATGACCGTTAATTCCAGCGGCGGCGAATTTGATGCCGTATGGGATTGCTCTGTACCGCGCGGCAACTATCTCGCTCGTAACGGCAAGACGTTCGACCGTTCGAAGAAGGCTACTGAGTACGGCAACATCACGATGGACTATGAGGCATCATACCAGCAGACAGGCTCCAACAACGGTAACTCCCGTCTGTGCGTCTACGGCTGGATGATCGAGCCGTCCTCGCAGGAAGTCATCGAGTACTACATCATCGAGGACTGGGTGAGCTGGGTCCCGAGTCCGGACGGCAGCTTCGCAGCCAAGACGGTAAACATCGACGGCGGCGATTATGACATCTTCTGGATCTGGCATGAAGGCCCGACGATCAAGGGCGGCAGCGAGCGCTTCAAGCAGTACTTCAGCGTTCGCAAAGACAAGCGTACTTCCGGCCGGATCACAGTATCCGATCACTTCGCAGCATGGGAAAAGGCTGGCATGACCTGCTTCAACCTGACTGAGGTTGCGCTGAATGCTGAGGGCTATCAGAGCTCCGGACGTGCGAACGTTACCAAGAACGTCATCACCGTTGGCGGCACACCGGAACCGACCGATCCGCCCACAGAACCGCCGACCGATGGCTCCGGCTACTACTTCTATGACACATTCGAGGACGGCATGGGCAACTGGGCAGAGAGAGGCGAAGACAAGGTCGCAGCTTCCAGCGCCGAGAAGTACAAGGGCAGCAAGTCCGCAGCCGTAACGGATCTTTCCGACTACTGGAACGGCATCGGCAGAAGCCTGAGCCCGTCCGTATTCAAGCCGGGCAACTCTTACAGCTTCAGTGCTATGGCGATGCAGAACACCACTTCCTCCGAGCATTTCAAGCTCTCTCTCGAGTACACCAATGCTTCCGGTGAGCAGACCTGGGATACCATCGCAGAGGCAGACGGCACCAAGGGTGAGTGGGTACAGCTCGCAAACACTTCCTACACCATCCCGACCGGTGCTTCCGGCATGACGCTTTACGTTGAGACCGATGACACCACTACCCCGTTCTTCGTAGACGAGATGGTCGGCGGCGTGAAGGGCGCAACGTATGAGGGTTATGTCACACAGCCGACACAGGGCAAGACCGATCCGCAGGAGCCGACTCAGCCGCTTACAGAGGCTCCTGGCAAC
>JAGADP010000222.1 GCA_017828885.1 Oscillospiraceae bacterium
CGCATCGCCATCACACCGGCGATCGCCACGCGGCGTTTCTGTCCGCCGGACAGCGCAAACGGTGAGCGGGTGAGCATTGTTTCATCAATGCCGAGCATGTGTGCCGTTTCTACGACACGCTTCTTGATCTCTTCCTCGCCAAGACCCATGTTTTTCGGGCCGAAGGCGATGTCCTTGAAGACGGTCTCTTCAAAGAGCTGGTACTCCGGATACTGGAACACAAGACCCACACGGAAGCGCACCTCACGCATTTTCTTCTTGTCCGCCCATATATCCTCGCCGTCCAGCAGTACCTTGCCGGAGGTTGGTTTCAGCAGACCGTTGAAGTGCTGCATCAATGTGGATTTGCCGGAGCCGGTATGACCGATCACGCCGACCATCGTGTGATCCTCGATCGAAAGATCCACATGGTCAACGGCTGTTTTCTCAAATGGGGTGCCTGCGCTATAGGTATAGGTCAGACCCTCAGTTTTCAGGATCGCCAATGTGCATTACTCCTTATCTATCTGAACATTGCTGCAAAAGGGTCCCCAGTGCAGCAACGCATTCCTCCTCGGTAATGATCTCCGCCGGGAGGTCATAGCCCGCCTTGCGCAGCTCCCAGACCAGTTCGGTGACCTGCGGGACATCGAGCCCGAGCTCCTTCATCCGGTCAACCTGTGCAAAGACCTTGGCCGGGGTGTCGTCCATAACGAGCTCTCCCCCGTCGATCACTACCACGCGGTCGGCTTCTGCCGCCTCCTCCATGTAGTGGGTGATGAGGATGATCGTGATGCCCTGCTCCCGGTTGAGGCGGTGGATGGTCTCCAGCACCTCCTGACGCCCCTGCGGGTCGAGCATGGCCGTCGGCTCGTCAAGAACGATGCAGTCCGGCTGCATCGCGATCACGCCCGCAATGGCGATACGCTGTTTCTGGCCGCCGGAAAGCTGCGAAGGTGCATGCTTCCGGTATTCATACATGCCGACTGTTTTCAGAGCATCGTCCACTCTTGTGCGGATCTCCTCCGGCGGCACGCCGAGATTCTCCGGCGCAAACGCCACATCCTCCTCCACGATCGTCGCCACGATCTGGTTATCGGGATTCTGGAACACCATGCCTGCCTTCTGGCGGATGGCAAAGAGATTGTCCGTTACTGTGGTATCCAGCCCGCCGACCGTCATCGTGCCACTCTCCGGGATGAGAATGGCGTTGATATGCTTGGCAAAGGTGGACTTGCCGGAGCCGTTATGCCCCAGCACCGCCACAAAGCTGCCCTGCTTCACGGTCAGGGAAATATCTTTCAAAATCAGCGGCGATTCGAGCTGATTGCCCTTCTCGTCGATCTCCGCCGGGTAGCGGAAGCTGATATGGGATGCCTCAACCATTTCTGCCATAGAATGCATCCTCCTGGTTGTCGGCGCACCAGACGGCTGTGGAGCCGCATGGCAGGCACATGCCGCATGCCTCGACAGGCAGACCGATCTCATCGGAATAGACATGCCCGCCGAAACGCTTTGTCAGCAGGCTGCCCAAAATATAGCCCATCACAGACGGGGAAAGACCCGTCGTATAGCTGTTGATCAGAAAAAACAGCGGCTTGTCGCTCAGGACATCCACGCAGCTCTTCACGAGGTCGTAAATGCAGTTCTCGAGCTTCCAGACCTCGCCGCCGGGGCCTCTGCCATAGCTCGGCGGATCCATGATGACGGCGTCATAACGTCTGTCACGGCGGATCTCACGGAGCGTGAATTTCTCGCAGTCATCCACGATCCAGCGGATGGGCTTGTCCCCGAGCCCGGAAAGTGCCGCATTGTCCCTGGCCCACTGCACCATGCCCTTGGAGGCATCCACATGGCAGACCGAAGCGCCCGCATTGGCGCAGGCCAGCGTTGCGCCGCCCGTGTAGGCAAAGAGGTTCAGTACGCTGATCGGACGTCCGGCATTGCGGATCATACCGTCCATGAAGTCCCAGTTGACCGCCTGCTCCGGGAACAGTCCCGTATGCTTAAAGCCAGTCGGACGGATCCGGAACGTCAGATCACGATAAGGCAGCTCCCAGGCATCCGGGAGCTTTGCGTGGAATTCCCACTTGCCGCCGCCCGTCTGGCTGCGGTGATAATGGGCATCTGCCTCCCGCCAGAGGCGTTCTGTCTTATCTGTTTTCCAGATGACCTGGGGATCGGGACGGATCAGGCTGACGCCATTCCAGATCTCCAGCTTTTCGCCGTCGGATGCATCAATGACCCGATAGGCTTCCCATTTATCGGCTGCTCGCACGCTATTCTCTCCTTACTTGCATATCCTTTGCCGGATCAGCTCCGCTATCTCCATAGCGATCACATTGATCCGCTTGAAATCGCTTCCTTCGATCATCACACGGATGAGCGGCTCTGTACCGCTTTCCCGTACCAAAATACGTCCCTCGCTGCCGAGCTCCTGCTCATACTGGTCGATGAGCTGCGTGATGACCCCGTCATTTTTCCAGTTTTCACGCTGGTAATGCGGGATGCGCACATTGATCATCACCTGCGGGTAGCGCTTCATGATGGAGGCCAGTTCGCTCATCTTCTGGCCGGAATTGCGCATGACCTCGAGGAGCTTCGCGCCGGACAGAAGTCCGTCACCGGTCGGCACATCGTCGAGGAAGAACAGATGCCCGTTCTGCTCGCCGCCAAGGTTATAACCGCCGAGCATCATCGTATCAATGACATAGCGGTCGCCGACATTCGAGGTGATCCGCCGGATGCCCTCCTGCTTGGCAAACTGTGTAAAGCCAAGATTCGACATCACCGTCACGACCACCGTGTTGTTGTTGAGCTTTCCGGCGTCCTTGTAGGCTTTCGCCATGATGGCGATCATCTTATCGCCGTCCACAAGGTCGCCTGTTTCGTCCACAGCAAGGCATCTGTCTGCATCGCCGTCAAAGGCAAGACCTGCATCGAATTTGCCCTCTGTCACATGCTGCATCAGGCCGTCAATATGTGTCGAACCACAGCCGGCGTTTATGTTGCAGCCATCCGGTGCGGCATGGATGACCTCGACCTCGGCGCCGAGTCTGTGGAAAAAGGACTCAGCTACAGGCGAAGCGCTCCCGTTGGCGCAGTCGATAGCGATCCGCATGCCGTCAAGGCGTGTGGGGATCAGCTCGGCCAGATGGGTGACATACATCTCGGCCGCATTCTGAAACCGGCGGAGCCGTCCGACCGCCGTACCTGCTGCGACACGGAGCTCCTCGGGTCTGTCAAGGATCAGCGACTCGATCTCAGCTTCCATCTCATCGGACAGCTTTCTGCCGTCCGCCGCAAACAGCTTGATCCCGTTGAATTCAACGCTGTTATGCGAGGCAGA
>JAGADP010000223.1 GCA_017828885.1 Oscillospiraceae bacterium
AGGTATCACTTCCTTTTGTATACGAAAAAAGATGCAGGTGCAGGAGGCTCAGCCTCCTGCCGGGAGTCCAGAGGGCAGCGCCCTCTGGTGTGGGTTAGGGGGCAACGCCCCCTACATGCGCTGCCATCTGCCGCGCCGCCTCCGTCATCTCCTGCAACAGCTCGGCGGCGGACATGCGGTAGGCACCGTTTCCAAGAATGATGATCTGCTCCGTGCCGTCCGAGGTGGCCACGCGCACACGGCAGTCCTTCACCAGCTCGTGAGAAATGCGCTCGATGTAGGAATCCGCCGTCTCGGCCTCCTTCGTGTAGACGATGCTGATGCCGCTCTCCTGCGTGACGCTGCCGGGATTGCCCTTTACGCGGTAGGCATCGAACACCACGATCAGCTCACACTGCCGGTAGCCGCGGTAATTCGCCAGCAGATGGATGAGCCGCGCCCGGGCGGCATCGAGGTTCTCTGCGGCGATCTTCCGCAGCTCCTCCCATGCGTAGATGATATTATACCCATCCACCAGTAAATACTCCGGCCCCTTCGGCAGGGGAACGGGCTTGGACTTCGGCGCGGGCTTCTCGGTATGCATGTGATGCCGCTCGTCTCGCTTGTCCCGCTTCACAGCGCCGTAAGTCCGCTCGAAGATCTCCATCAGCTCCTTGTCCTGCGCCGCACTCCCGGTGTACGCCTCCCGGACAGCCCGCACAGGTGCCGCCTCGGGCAGCTCGGACTTGGCACGGAGATAGCTTTCGGTATGCATCCGGTTCGGGACTTCATCCCACTTCACCAGCTCGCCGGCACCGTGGGAGCAGAAGATCGAATCCGGCGAATTGTCGAGGTCGCCCTCCGGGCGGTAATCCGCCGCCGCAATGACCGCCTCCGCATTCACGCACGGCGCATAGCCGGACGGCGTTGCGGAAAAGCGCCCTCTGCCGCGGGTGTACTCCGTGACCTCGCTCTTGTAGGTCATCAGGTAGGCCGCCGGCGCCTCACCGGTCAGGATGGTGCTTTCTCCCGCCGTTTCGGGCGATGCAAGCTTTGCACCGGCATTTTGCAGGTCGGTCATCGCGCGTCCGATATTGCCGGAGGGTATCTCCAGCCGGAACTGCATCCACGGCTCGAGCAAGACGCTTTCCGCCTGCATGAGCCCCTGCCGCACGGCCCGGTAGGTCGCCTGCCGGAAATCGCCGCCCTCGGTGTGTTTTTTGTGCGCACGCCCTGCGGTGAGGGTGATCTTCATGTCCGTGATGGGGGCACCCGTCAGCACACCGAGATGCTGCTTCTCCCGCAGATGCGTCAATATCAGCCGCTGCCAGTTCCTGTCGAGCGCATCCTCCCGGCAGACGGACGAGAACACCAGCCCGCTGCCGCGTTTGCCCGGTTCAAGCAGCAGCCGCACCTCAGCATAGTGCCGCAGCGGCTCATAGTGCCCCATGCCCTCAACCGTCGTGGCGATCGTCTCCTTATAGGCCACGCCGCCCGGGACAAATTCCGCCCGGATGCCGAAGCGCTCCTCTAATACATGCTGCAAGACCGCCTGCTGGATCTCGCCCATCAGCAGGACATGGATCTCCTGCAACCGGCTCGAAAACTGCACATGCAGCTGCGGATCCTCCTCCTCGAGCTTCCGCAGCGCCGTCAGAGCCGTGTGTACCTGTACCTCCTCCGGGAGCTGCACCGCATAGCGCAGCACCGGCTCCAGGACGGGCGGTGCGGCATCGGCTTCCGTACCGAGCCCCTGTCCGGGATAGGTCTCCGTGAGCCCTGTCACGGCGCAGATCATGCCGGGATAGGCTTCATCCTTCTGCGTGAATTTGGCGCCGGAATACAGCCGGATGCGGTTGACCTTCTCCTCCCCGCAGATCGTGTCGCGCACATGCAGCACGCCGCCTGTGATTTTGAGATGCGTCAGGCGGCTGCCCTGCTCGTCCTCGGTGATCTTGTAGACCCGCGCACCGAAGTCCGGGCGCTCCTCCAACGGCAGTGTCAGCCGTTGCAGCAGCTCGAAAAATGCCGGGACGCCCTCTAATTTCAGCGCCGCGCCGAACATGCACGGGAACACATGCCGCAGCCGGATCGCCTGCGCAAGCGCCGCATCGTCGGGCATTTCGCCGGCGAGCACCTGCTCCATGAGGACTTCGTCACAGCTCCCGACCGCCTCGGCGAAGTGCTCGTCCGGCTGCGGATAGCTGCTGAAATCGACACATGCCGACCCGAACCGCGCCGTGAGCTGCGCCATGAGCTCCTCGCGGGTGAGGTGCGAGATGTCCATTTTGTTGACGAAGAGAAAGACCGGCACGCCCGCATGCCGGAGCAGCTTCCAGAGCGTTTCCGTGTGGCTCTGGATGCCCTCGGAGCCGCTCACGACCAGGATGGCATAGTCCAGCACAGAAAGTGTGCGCTCCATCTCCGCGGAAAAATCCACATGCCCGGGCGTATCGAGCAGGTCAAATTCGAGTTCCGGGTGATCCTCATCCGGAAGGACGATCCGCGCCTGCTTGGAGAAAATGGTGATGCCCCGCTCTTTTTCAAGGGCATCGGTATCGAGAAAGGCATCGCCGTGATCGACCCTGCCAAGCCGCCGGAGGGCGCCTGCCGTATAGAGCAGCCCCTCCGAAAGCGTGGTCTTGCCGGAGTCAACATGGGCAAGAATGCCGATGGTAAGACATTTCATGGTGTCTCCTTTCGCTGTATGTCATGGACTATTCCGGGAACTGGATACCGCCCTCAAAATCCACATCCGGCTCCATGAGCGGGACATTTTCATCCACAAGGGCATTGCCGTAGATGTCCGTCAGCCGGAAGGTGAACGGCCCCGGCCCCATGTCCATTGTCTCAAAATAGTTATAGTTCCGGCGCGGCACTTCGATGAACTGCCCGTCCGCCCCGAGGTACTCGAAGCGCGTCACCGGATAGAGGTGGTTGCGGATCTGCACCCCGCACCAGAAGGCCGTGCTGCCCTCCTTGTAGCGGTAGGAAATAGGCGCATCGAGCGCCGTATCACGCGGCACGATCTTCCACGAGCAGGGGACACGCCCCTTCTCCACCGGTGCGATCAGCGGGAAGGCATCCGTGTAGAGGTCAAGGTCGCCCTTCTTCCCCTCCGGCAGCTCGTCCGTCACAAGGACGTTGATCGTCCCGAGCTCGCCGGTCACTTCAAGGTATGCCCCCGCCAGCTGGGAATTGTTCCAGTCGTAATAATTCATCGCCGTGATCCAGTAATCGCGGCTCACCGGGTCGAGCATCGCGCAGCCGCCCTCGTAGCCGCCGCCGTAGAAGGTCGCTTCGCCCGTGTGGACGGTGCCCATCGGTTCAAGGGCGCATTCGTTCTTGAACCGCTTCATCAGGCCGAGGTCAAACACATCCACCACGCCGTCCGCATTGAGGTCGCAGCCCGCCGGGAGGTCGTTCTTGCCCGTCAGCAGCCACTCCTGCAAGGCAGGGATATTGCCTGCCTCCGATGCCTCCGCAGGAAGCCCTGGCAGCGCCAACATGCAGCACAAAGCAGCGATCATGGCGGAGATCCGTTTCATTGTCATCTTCCTTTCCGGTTCATACTGATCCTCAAAACTAAATAGATAAAGCAGGTTAAGGGGGCGCAGCCCCCTTAAAAACCCTTCCTCCCCCGCGCCTGTGCCCGGATGGGTATGCGGGGGTGACTCCCCACGGGGTGGGGAGATGTCCGAAGGACAGAGGGGACTCGCCGCCCGTAAGTCGGGTGCCGCCGAATGGCGGCGGAGGGGGCAAGCTTTACTTGTTTATCGAAGTAAAGTGGAGCAGTATCAGAGCTTGAGCTTTGCGGTCGGGTCAGTCATGCCGGTCATCTCATTCTTGCAGTTCAGCAGCAGGACATAGATCTCGTGCTGCCCGCCATTGATCGCAAGCTCGATGAATTTGTCGATGTTGCGCTTGGAAAAGAGCTTGCCGTTTTCGATGGTCTTTGCCACAGCAGCGACATTGCCAGATCCGATCAGGAACGTGCAGAATTTGGTGAAATTCTTCTTGATGTAGGGGAACAGGTTCTCCTCGTCATAGTCTGCAAGGAAAAGCTGCGCCAGCACCGCGTGTTTCACCGGATGCGACATTTGCACAGCATAGTCCTTCTTCAGGATCATGTTGCAGATGTCGCCGATCTGCTCACTGTTTGCCTCACCCGGCTTAGTGATCGTCACGCCGGCGACCGTGAACGTTTTCAGGCTGTAGCAGCCCCGGAAGACAGCATATCCGATCTCCCGGATGCCGCTCCCGATGGTGACGGATGCCAGCTTGCCGCAGTCCTGGAACGCCAGCATCCCGAGCTCGGTCACACTGTCCGGGATGACGGCGGACGTCAGGCTTTTGCACCAGCGGAATGCATCGTCGCCGATGCTCGTCACAGTATCCGGGATCTTCACGTCCGTCAGCTTGCCGCAGCCGTCAAAGGCGCTCCGTCTGATCGCTGTCACACCCTCCGGGATCACGGCTTCGGTCACGCCGTCTTCTTCTGTATAGCGCTTCAGGATATTGTCTTCGATGAATGCTCCCATTTTGTTTTCCTCCGGTTGTTGAGATTACTTACCTATTTTATTATAGCACGTATGAGATGCCGCTGTCAACGGGAAACCCGCACTTTCTGAAAATAAGAAAAAAATTATTGTTTTTCAATAAAAAGTACTTGACAAATGATAATCTCTGTGCTATACTATAATCACAACGAAACACAGGAGGACTTTCACTATGTGGACAAAAGACAGATCACTGGCGCTTTCGATCATTCTGGTGCGGGCGCTGTTCGTTTTCATCATCATACTGGCGCTCTGTGTGCCGATCATGGTGCATTGGTACGACATCACCTATTCCGAACGCATCGGCCTCGTGGAGGGTTCGGTCTTCTGGCCGCTGTCGATCTGCCTGTATGCCGCGGCGGTATGCGGTGAGCTCTGTCTCTGGCATCTCGGTAAGCTCCTCATCAACATCAAGGCGGATGAGGTCTTCATCCCGGAGAACTGCAAGCATCTCCGCCTGATCTCGTGGTTCTGTCTGCTGGCGGCGGTGCCGTTCTTCGTGTTCGGATTCTGGCGCTATTTAGGCTTTCTTGTCGCACTGGCAGCGGTGTTCTTCGGCATTCTCATCCGGGTGATCAAGAACTGCTTTGAAAAGGCAGTCCTGCTCCAGGAAGAGAACGACTTCACGATATAAGGAGGAACGATCATGCGGATCATTGTCAATCTCGATGTGATGATGGCCAAGCGCAAGATCTCCTCCGGGGATCTGGCCAAGCGCATCGACATCACACCCGCCAACCTGTCCATTCTCAAGACCGGCAAGGCCAAGGCCATCCGCTTTTCCACGCTGGAAAAGCTCTGCGAGGTGCTCGACTGCCAGCCGGGGGACATTCTCGAATTCCGGAAGGAGGAAGACTGATATGCAGCCCAGAAAAAACGCCATCTGCTACGGCATCGCCGCACTCGTACTGTTCCTGATCGAATTTGTGATCGGAAAGTGGCTCAACGACTGGCATTTCGTCCGTTCCTACATGGGCGATGTGCTCGTGATCCCGCTGCTCTACTGCATCGTGCGCATCTTCACGAACAAGCTCCCGCGCACCATGCCGCTCATCATCTGCGCCATCGGCGTTGTGACGGAGATCACGCAGTATTTCAAGCTCTATGCCATCCTCGGCTTTGAAAAGACCTCGCTCCCGGCAATTCTGCTCGGCACCAGCTTCTCCTGGTATGACATGATCTGCTATGTTGCCGGAACGGTGCTGATCTATCTGGCAGAATGGCTTATTTTCGCAGCAATCAGTAAGCGAAATGAAACCGATTAAAGCTACACTGTTATCGGCAATGATGGCTGTGCAGTTTGTCACTGCTATTTTCATGACAGAGCTCCTCTCCTGCAAGTCCTCCCTGCTGGCCGTGCTCTATACGCTCCTGACCGCAGGTATCTGGACGGTGCTGCTCCTGAGCGAGGGCAGGGGAGAGGTGCTGCTGAAATGGCTCCTGTCCGTGCCGCTCTGCTATCCGGTGCTGTTGTACTTCTGGCACACGCACTTTGCCGTCCGGGCGCTGAACTGGGCGCTCCCCGGCTACGGGCGCCAGTCGGCAGGCGGTGCCTTTGCGGGGAGCCTGCTTGTAGTACTACTGGCTGCGCTCTGTGCCATCGGGCTCCTCGCAGCCCTTGCCCGCCCGCAGGCACCCTCGCCTAAGTGTGAAGCTGTCCGCCTTGGCATCGGCGCAGGCTGCACGGTCATCACTGTGGCAGCAGTGCTCCTGCTCACATCGCAGTTTCCGCCCTATGAAGCGATCATCGCGAGAGTCTGACTCGCATCAAAAGAAAGGAGAATCCCCATGAACGAAGAGAATTATTCCGTCCTGTACTCAGACCACCCCAACACGATCCCGAATGTGCAGGCACCGCCCAAGCCCGAGATCGTTTATACCAAGCCGGAGCACATTGCCGCCATTGCATCGCTCCCGGCAGGCTTCCTGATCGTGCGGCTGTTCTGCTACCACGTACCGGGACTGTTCACCACGCTGCTGTGCTGGGCGCTGCTGACGCTCACGCTCGTATTCCTGCACAAGTCGGAGAAGCATCTCCGCGCCGGCGACAAGGTCTTCGCCGCCATGCTGTACATTTTGCCGCTGGTCTACACAATCTCGGCCAACCGCTTCCTGCAAGGCCTGACCACGATCTTCCTGATCGCCGCAGGCGGGCTGTTCCTGCTGCGGGCAGCCAACCCGGACGCCGATGTCCTGCGCTATCTGCCGATGACGGTCCTCTCCGGCATCTTCGGGGCAGCCTTCCCGCACCTTCCGGATACCTTCAAGGCTGCCGCACAGGGTACCGTCAGCAAGAGCCTGCTCAAAAATGCCGGCTACGTCGTTGCGGGTCTGGCGATCGCCTTCCCCGTGACCTGCATCGCCGCTTCGCTGCTGGTGCAGGCAGATGATAATATGTCCTTGCTGATCGGCAATATCCTGAAAGTGCCGCCGGAGGAAGTCATCTATCTGGTGATCTGCATGCTGTTCGGCATCCCGGTCGGCGCACTGGCGTTCAGCATGCTGCTGACAGCTTCCCGGCGCTATCTCCGCGTGGACAATACCGAGTGTGCCAACGTGGTAGAGCATATGCACGTCATGCCGAATGTCATCGTCTACGCCGCCGCAACGCCCCTCTGCATCCTCTACATCCTGTTCTTCCTCTCGCAGCTCCAGTACATGACCGGCGGCTTTACGGGTGAGACAGCGGGCTTCACCTATGCAGAATACGCACGCCGCGGCTTCTTCGAGCTCTGTACGGTCTGCTGCATCAACCTGGCGATGCTCGGCGGGATGGGCTTCCTTGCCCGCATCACCGGCGCTGTCAAGCCGATCGCCCTGCGCCTGTACAGCGGCTTCCTCTGCCTGAGCTCCATCGTCCTTGCCGGCACGGCGCTCGCCAAGATGGCCATGTATATCCGCATCTACGGCATGACCCGCATGCGCGTGTATACGAGCTGGTTCATGATCGCGCTTGTGATCCTCTTTGGTGCCATTCTGGTGCGTCAGTTCCTGCCGACGCTGAACCTCGGCAGATTCACGGCCATCCTTGCCGCCGTGATGCTCGGCCTGTTGTGCCTCTCCCGCCCGGATGCGTGGATCACGCGCTATAATGCGGAAATGTACCTCGCCGGACAGCTCGAGGAATTTGATGAGCATGTGCTGTTTGACATGTCCGATGATGCATGGGCTACACTTGCCACCTATGACGATGCCACGCTTACAAAGCTTGACAAACAGCAGACATTCTATAAGCCTCTTCCCGAATATTTGGATCAGTATGCGGAAAAGAAGGACTTCTGGAAGCGCCTGAATCTATCGGCAGTGATCCTGCAGCTCAGAGGGTGAGCGCCGTGAAAACCAGACGCATCACAAAAGTGCTGCTTGCTGCGGTCAATCTGCTCGGCCTTGCCTGTCTGGTCTTGCTATCCGTCCGCTATCTGCGGCATGACACCACGGTCGCCAACCCGGATGCCATGCTGCCGATGCAGGACTGGGACGGCGCCGGTCTGCTGCTGACGCTGGGGCTCGGTCCCATGATCGCCGCCAATACGACCGGTTTCCTGTTCCTGCTCTCCAAAGAATGCCCGCTGGCGCTGCGGCTGCTGCTGTTTGTGCCGTCCCTCTGTGAGCTTGTTCTTGTGATACACTATCTGATCATTTCTTTCCAGTGAAAGGAGCCCACCATGCCGCAGACCTCTCCCTTCCGCTATGCGGACGATAACAAGCGCTATCACACGCTGAACTATTATAATAAGCACCGCTTCGGCGGCAGGATCTACAAAGCCGTGCTCGACGGCGGCTTCACCTGCCCGACCATCGACGGAACCAAGGGCTTTGGCGGCTGCGATTTCTGCGACGGCGGCAGCGGAGCGTTCACCAAGCCGCTGCCTCTCCCGGAGCAGCTTGCCCTCGAACGGGAGCGCATCCACAAGCAGAATGCCAATGCCCGTATCATCGCCTATTTTCAGGCGCATACCTGTACCTACGGCGAGCCATCGCATCTGCGGGAGCTGTACGAGACAGCGCTCGCTGCCCCGGATGTGATCGGCCTGTCCATCGGCACTCGCCCGGACTGCCTGCCGGAGGATGTGCTCTCGCTGCTGGCCGAGCTGAACGGCCGCACGCACCTGACCGTGGAGCTCGGCTTGCAGACCGCCCACGATGCCACCGCGGATCTCTTCGGAAGGGGATACCCCTATACCGTATTCCTGCATAGCTATGAGCGTTTGCAGAAGCTCGGCATCCGCACCTGCATCCACCTCATCGACGGTCTGCCGGGAGAGCGGATAGAGGACATGGTCGAGACCGCCCGTATCGTCGGAAAGCTCCGCCCGCAGGCCGTCAAGCTCCAGCTTCTGCATATTTTAGAGGGCACCCGCTATGCTACCCTCTGGCGGGAGGGCAGTATCCGCCCGATGGAGCAGGCGGACTATATCGAAACGGTCGTGCAGCAACTGGCCGTCCTGCCGCCGGAAACGGTCATCGAGCGCCTGACCGGAGACGGCGAGAAATCCCGCCTGCTGGCGCCCCAGTGGAGCATGGACAAGATCCGCACCCTCGGCAGCATCGACAAACGCATGGCCGAGCTCGATCTGGTGCAGGGAGAAGATTTCCGGCAATAAGGGATACAGTCGGCTAACGCCGACTCAGGAGGGGCGACTCGCCCCTCCTAAACCTCCCTCGGCAGGGCGGTGACCGCCCTGCACCCGCATCTTTAGCTTCTATATCTACAAAAACTCCCCCTCACAACTCTTCGTGAGGGGGAGTTCATCATGTTCTAAAGCAATCGCTTAGCCGAGGACTACAACGACCTCATGCACGCCGCCGTCAAATGCGGGAACAACGGTGCCTTCTACAGCCTTG
>JAGADP010000224.1 GCA_017828885.1 Oscillospiraceae bacterium
AAAAACGCATAAACAGCAGCTACGACAGCAGAAAGTATCGCAAATTGGTAATAATCGTTCATGCCTACAATCTAAAAATTTCGTATATCTCGAAGGTTCGTTCACCCCGGATTTCACGGATCATGTCCTTTGCGTGCGCATTGCAAGACGGGATGTAGGCATGGAATATGGGTGGGAGCCGCTCAATATTGCTGACCGCTGCATCTATCTCGGACTTGTCAGCGATCCGCCGCAGGATACGTCACAGTCATCACCGCACACAGACGGCGTGATCGCATGGATCTGGCTGCCAAAGCACTATCTGCAGGCGGACACAGCCTACAGCGTCTGGTGACGTCATAACCCCTTGCAATCCCGCGGAAGCTGTGCTATACTGTATATAGGATCCAGAACGCTTTTCAAAAGGAGAAAACCATGCTATACCACTATCCGTCCTACTGTGACAGCTTCCGCTGCATCGCCGGGAAATGCACCGATAATTGCTGCATCGGCTGGGAGATCGACATTGACAGTGATACGCTCGCGTACTACCAGAGTATCACCGGCGATTTAGGCCAACGGCTCCGCCAGAACATCTCCGAGGGATGCTTCGTGCTGACGGAAAACGAGCGCTGCCCCTTCCTCAACAGCCATAACCTGTGCGACATCTACACAGAGCTGGGAGAAGAGCATCTCTGCCAGATCTGCACCGACCACCCCCGCTATTATGAATGGTTCGGCG
Organism: Oscillospiraceae bacterium; assembly: GCA_017828885.1. Classification (GTDB taxonomy): domain Bacteria; phylum Bacillota; class Clostridia; order Oscillospirales; family Ruminococcaceae; genus UBA3855. The sequence goes on from JAGADP010000224.1 coordinate 722, forward strand.
CCGTGAAGGAGGGCGGGATCGGGCTCTGCTGCGAGGAAGCAGCGCGCATCATCCTGTCAGAGGATATGGTTCTGACTGAAAAGGAAATCCCTGACGAGGAAAGCGGCGGCTGTGATCCGGAGCTTTACGGGGTGCTGCTGGCCGCACGGGACTGCATGATTGAGCATCTGCAAAATAGCAGTTTTCCTGCATCCGTCTGTGCCATGCTGGATTTTGCCGAGGAACTGCAATCCCGCATAGATAACGATGACTTCACGCTCCCGGCCTTTGAGCGAGTTTCACAGGCGGAAAACGCCGATCTGCGGGGGATGCTCAACATCTTCCAGACGCTCGAACCCATCGACGAACGCTGGCAGCCCTACATCCGGCACTGCGCCGAGCTTGCAGAGGTGATCCCGCCGATGCCGCCGGAACATGTACCGTATCTGCGAAGGATCGCCGTGTACTTTCTGTTCCGCTATTTCATGAAGGGCGTTTTTGACGGTGAGATCCTGTCACGGGTCAAGCTCGCCGCGGTCAGCACCTATATGATCGGCTTTCTATGGCGGTGCGGGCTGTATGAAAACGCTTCCTACAGTTTTGCAGACATGGTGCAGACGGCCAAGAATTACTCGAAGGAAGTCGAATACAGCGCCGAAAATCTTGATACCCTTGCAGATGCGTTCTATGATGTGCCATGTTTCCGGACACCGCAGATCTGCGGGGCATTTGAGTGCTGAGACACCGTTTTAACAGAATACAATGGAGGTTCCCATGACGATACAAGAGACTCTGTTTTCCATGCAGGATACACAATACCGCGATTTTCAGGCAAATCTGATCCCCGGGTACACGACCGATGCCATGATCGGCGTGAGGACGCCGGAGCTGCGCAAAATACGCCAAAGCACTCCTGAAAGAGGGCGATGTTTCGGCATTCCTGTCTGAGCTGCCGCATCGGTATTTTGACGAGAACCAGCTCCATGCGTTCCTGATCTCAGAGATGAAGGACTATGCACAGGTGCTCACGGAGCTAAAGCGCTTCCTGCCCTTTGTGGACAACTGGGCGACCTGCGACCAGCTCAGCCCGAAGGTGTTCAAAAAGCACCCGGACAAGCTCATCGGCGAGATCAGACAGTGGATGGCATCGACGCACACCTATACCATCCGGTTCGGCATCGGGATGCTGATGCAGCATTATCTCGATGCACAGTTTCAGCCGGAATACCTCGCGTGGGTCGCCGACGTACAGAGCGAGGAATACTATGTCAACATGATGCGCGCGTGGTATTTTGCGACAGCGCTCGCCAAGCAGTATGAAGCCACGATCCCGCTCCTGGAGCAGCAAAAGCTCGATACATGGACGCACAACAAGACGATCCAGAAGGCGCGTGAGAGCTACCGGATCAGTGATACGCAGAAGGACTATCTGAAAACGCTCAAACGGCAGAAATAAGGGATACCCATGAATGATGAAAACAAGATCGTGATCATTCTGGCAGTGCTGCTCGGCCTCTTTGTCCTGGCATGGCTCGTTTCAGCGATCCGGCAGGCAAAGGAGCGGTTCACGCAGGCCAGACAGGAGCGCGAACGCAAGGATACAGCCAAGCGACGCTATGTCAGCTCCCGCCTCAAAGAATACGTCCTCGAACGGGATGACGCCACCTGCCAGATCTGCGGCATTTCCAAGCGTCTCCTCGACAACTATATGGACGGGCTCGGCGACTATCTGCTGCTGGAGATCGACCATATCACGCCGGTGGCTTCCGGCGGCCGCGGCGATGATCCGGATAACCTGCAAGTGCTCTGCTGGCGATGCAACCGCAAGAAAAGCGGCAGCAAGACCAATCGTGAGGTCGCTGCCGACATAGACTATGGCATCCGGTATCTAAAGAAACGGAGATGGCCGCGGTGACAACAGGATACATAACAAAAGACCCGGTCATGCCGGGTCTTTTGTCATTAGATATGGAATGCTCAGTTCATCTCAAGTGTCTTGCTATCGGGGATATTGCACCATTCCCGCACGCGCTGCTTCACCTCCTCAATACCGAGAACGCCATAGGCAAAGCCCTTCCGGACGAGCTCCGGCGGGAGGTATTCATCATACTTCTCGAACAGCGGCACTTCATTCGGATAGACCAGATCAAGCGGCTCAAAGGGCTTCTGGATCTCCTCGGCCAGTACCGCAAAGAACGCATCCCGCGTCACCGGCATGGAAAACTGGATGAAATACTGCCGCGAGGGATCCAGTCCCTTGATGCCGAGGCGATCCTTGCAGCGCAGTTTCAGAAACCGCTCCAACGCCAGAAAGGCATATGTCCCGAGCCACGGGAACAGGCACCACATATCACCGCCTAAGTTGACGAGGATCTCGTCCGTGACAGCCGCATTTCGCGCCGTTTCCCTTGCCTGCGCAAGACGGCGGACGGCGTTCTGCATCAGGTAGGGATAGCTTTTGTCCTCGCGCAGCACCTGCCGCATCCGCAGCAGGATCTTGGTGTGGATGTCGCCGGGACACTCGCCGAAATACGCCGGCACCTTGCCCTTGACAGGCTCACAGTAGACCAGATGCCGCTTGTGATCGACCTCTTCCACGATCCAGACATGCCCCGCAATGGCGATCTTTTCCCCGGGCGGCGGCGGCATGACGAGCGTGCCGAGCTCCTGTGATTCACAGCGGACGGTATATTCCTCATTCTCCTGAAAAACGGCGTAGAACCGGAAGGAATTGATGATCCTCTCCCCTGCCAGTCCGACGATCAGGCCGCCCTCCTCCGTGCGCTGGATGTGATCCTGTTCCAGCAGATGCCGCAGCAACACCTTGTAATCCTCCTGCGTGATATGGCGGAACATCTGCAAAGTCAGTACGCGCTGTGCCAGTGCCGCAGGTGTCATCTCCCCGCAGGACGCCAGCGTGCTCATCGTCTGATGGTACAGCAGGCTGTAGGGATAGCGTTCCAGTCTGGGCGGCTCGACCCAGCGCTCCTCCAGATAGACCTGCACCAGCGCGATTCCCTGCAAAAGCCGCCACGGAATGGTCTCGGGCAGCATCGCTCTCGGCTCGGGCATGTCCTCGCGCATCACGAACCACATCTCCGGCGGCAGATCACGCCGGCCTGTACGT
>JAGADP010000225.1 GCA_017828885.1 Oscillospiraceae bacterium
ACGCTCCCGAAGGCGGAAGGGCAAACCGCACTCAGCAGGTGGATATTCACTTCCGCTTCAACGTCGTGACAGCAACCGCAACGGCTGATTTCAAGCAGTATTATGTAAGAAGAAAGGCTGTGTAGAGCATTTTCTACACAAAATTTCAATTAAGACCTGAGATAGTTCTATATGTGTACTCGCCTTTATGCGAGCTTGTTCATCTCGTCCTGTACCATGTACATCAGAGCAGGCGGGAACACCAGCGACAGAATGATGTACAGTACCTTGTTGTCAACCTCAGCCTGGCCCTTCTGTACTCTTACGGCGTTCAGGTTGTCATTGGCATTGATCGCGAAGATGATGCCGCCGACATACACGAAGAACAGCAGGAACTGGATCATCGGATCCAGATTGCCGACGCTCTTCTGACCGGCATTGTACAGCTCCTTGATGGCGTTGTAGTACCATACCAGTGCATAGATACCGCAGGTAACGATGGAGAGGATCACAACTGTGACGGGAGACTTCTGTGTAAACATAGAAATCAGGCTCCTTTCTTGTATATTTTGTTATTCCATTATAACATGACGACACAAAAATGTCAAGAATCATTCACATATCCGAAACAAAAAGTCAGACGAGTATAGAATAATGCAGTAAAAGAGACAGGACGTCACTCGTCCTCTTCCTCATCCTCGGTCGTCCATGCTTCGCCGACGTGGGCAGCTCTGGCCTCGGAGAGCGGTTCGAGCGCATCAAAGCCCTCGCCGATGTGTACCCAGCTATCCCCGAGCGTTACGGCGTGATAGCCACCGTTGGTGACCTCAAATTCCGCCGCTCTGTCCCAGATGGTGTTGTACGGGAGCTCGCCCTCGGAATCCTCGGCATTGTTGAAGTGATAGCATATCGCCGCCATCGGGTCGAGCTCGGGATAGGAATAGATCGAGAAGCCGCTGCCGCCGCCCATCGTGGAGAACGCCGTGGAGAACAGGCTCTTTTCCGGCTGGTAGCATACATTCTGGTCGTCGATCGCCATGCCTTTATAGGTATCCTCGAGCAGCAGCTCGGTCTTGTCGTCCTTGCAGCAATAGAGCTGCATCCGGCAGTCCTCGAGCACCACCAGCTCCGGCACATTGTCATCATCGAGGCGGATCAGCGCAAAATAGGACTCCGTGTCCTCGGAGGCCTTGCATTTGGAGGTGAGCAGCGTCCGGTAGGCGCCTACCCAGGGGGCTTCCGGCTCGGTCGGTTCGGTCTCCTCCGGCTCGGTCGTATCGTCGGTGGTATCCGTGTCATCTGTGGACGCGGGAACGGTCGGGGCGGGTGTGGGGGCCTCGGTGGGAGCTTCCGTCTCGGTTTCGGTCGCCGTCACGGGCGCCGCCGTGGGGATCGGTGCCAGCTCCGCCGGATCCGGTTCCGGGATATTGCCACAGGCCGTACAAAGCAGCATACAAAGCGCCGCTGCGGCCGGGATCAGTTTCTTCTGCATGATGGATCCCTCCTTTTCACCTCTATGATAGCACAGCGCACCGCCAAAGTCAAGTAAAAAAACGGAAACAACACGGCGTTTTTCCGTTAGAAAACTGACATTTTTGTCTCCCCGCATTATGACCAGATTCGACCAACAACTGTGCTCCCGTGCTGTCGCAATGAGCCAAAGTTTATTGCTTTTTTGTGAATATAATTAAAGCAACAACATATACTCAAAAAATTTCCATAAATTCGGGGCAGTTTTTTGCACAAAACTATTGATTTGTGTACATAAGTTTGATATACTATAGATAATTTCAACCGCACATTTTGCGGAAAAGAGAGGGGTAAAAAAATGAAAAAACACAAGCTCACTGCACTGGCGGCTGCGCTATGCCTCCTGTGCACCGGGGTGCCATTCACCAGCATTCCCGGAACGACCACCAGCCTTACGGCATCGGCTGCGGATGCCGAAAAACTCGTGTCCGGCGCATTTACGTACACCATTTCCAATGACACGGTAACGATCACCGGCTTCGATGAGAGCACCGATAAGGTGGAGATCCCGGCAGAGATCGACGGTATGCCTGTCACTGCGATCGGCCCGACCGTATTCTACGGTCTGACCATCACCTCCATCAGCCTTCCGGACACGATCACGGAGATCGGCAATGGTGCCTTCTGGCACGCTAAGGGACTGACCTCCATCAAGCTGCCCGCCAGCCTGACGACGCTCGGCAACAACGTATTCAATGACTGCTCTGCACTGGCAACCATTGAATTCCCGGAGTCGCTGACGCAGATCGGCAGCGGTTCCTTCGTTGACACCGCCTGGATGGCTGCGCAGAAGGAGAAGTCGCCCTATGTCGTTGTCAACGGCATCCTGATCGACGCTTCCGCGGTTGTCACCAACGCCCGCGATGAGGTCAAGGAAGCCCGCGCCAATGCAGAGGAGAACGCTGCGAAGCTCAACGAGTGGAGAGAACCCGGCAAGCACAACGGCATCATCCTCAACCAGGTCGGCTTCTTCCCGGAGCTCACCAAGAAGGCCACGCTCCTCAGCGACAGCACCACACCTGTCGATTTCGAGCTGGTCGATGCGGACGGCAAGACCGTTTTCGCCGGCAAATCCAAGCCCTACGGCGCTGATGTGGCTTCCGGCGATTCCGTACACATCATCGACTTCACCGATTTCACCAAGGAGGGCACCTACTCCCTGAAGGCTGCCAGCGGCGAGACCTCGCAGACCTTCACCATCGGCGTCAATGCGATCTATTCCGGCCTGATGTATGATGCACTGAACTACGTCTATCAGAACCGTTCCGGTATCGAGATCCAGTCCGAGTTCATCACCTCCGGCAACAAGGAAAAGCTCGCCCGCGGTGTGGCTCACAATCCCGATATTGCGACCATCCAGAACGTCTGGGACTACGAAGGCTCCTCCGGTGAGCAGGAAGTCACCGGCGGCTGGTATGATGCCGGCGACCACGGCAAGTACGTTGTCAACGGCGGTATCACCCTCTGGATGATGCAGAACCAGTACGAGCGTGCCTCTGTGAAGGGCAAGACCGAAGGCTATGCCGACGGTGCCATGAAGATCCCGGAGAACGGCAACGGCATGCCCGACCTGCTCGACGAAGCCCGCTACGAGATGGAGTGGATGTTCACCATGCTCGTACAGGACGGCGACTATAAGAACATGGCTTACCACAAGATCCACGACAGCAAGTGGACCGGTCTCGGCCTCGATCCTGCCAAGGACGTTATGTCGCGTTACCTGCTGCCGCCTTCGACGGCTGCAACGCTGAACGTCTCCGCATGCGCTGCACAGGCTTACCGTCTGTGGAAGGATCTGGATCCGGAGTTTGCCGAGAAGTGCCTGACCGTGGCCAAGGATACCTATGAGGCTGCCAAGGCTCATCCTGAGGTCTATGCTCCCAACAAGGAGCACGGCGGCGGCGGTGCCTAC
>JAGADP010000226.1 GCA_017828885.1 Oscillospiraceae bacterium
ACCAGAACCACCTTGCTGCATCGCGGTGCTTCCGCGGGCGCAGCGTCGGGGGTTTCCTCAACAAGCTGCGCGATCTGATCCCGCACCTGCGCTACGATCGAGTCAGGTACCGGGACGGGTTTGATCGTGCCGGCACGGTTCTCCTCCATCACGGAAGACTCCCTTTCATGTATGATCAGCGTATAGAGGGCGTCATGCTCATCGCCCCATACGATCTCCTTGATCTTATCCTTCACGGCAATGCCTCCTTTCAGGCAGCAATACAGTTGCGGGTAAACAAATAGCGCCCCGAACAACATTCGGAGCGCGTCTGGCGCAGCCTTCGGCTGCTGGAGCGGATGACGGGAATCGAACCCGCATACTCAGCTTGGGAAGCTGATGCTCTACCACTAAACTACATCCGCGTCGTATCACAGGTTTTATTATAGCACAATCAAAAGGATTTGTCAAGGGGGTCACAGCAGTTTTATCCGGCAAAGGAGACGGCTGCGCGGCCGTCCCCCATCATTTGCCTTATTCCTTCACAAACGCCATGCAGCCGCACTGGTTCGGATGGTCGAGGATCTTCGCCTTCTTGCCGATGAAGCGGGTCAGAAGCCATGCGATCGTGGTATCACCACCCGCCATGACGATGTTCGTCACGCCAACGAACATCAGCAGCGCATTGTGCGTCAAGAGAGAAGCCGTGCTGATACCGATGCCGAGCACGAGCAGCGGCAGGAACAGCCCGATATAGTACTGCCACACAGAAAGAGCCTCCTTGCAGTGGCAGTAGGGCGTGAGCGAATCCCACATCACGCCGAAGCGGATGCTCTTCCACTTTTCCTTGCAGAACGTTACCCAGCCAAGGCCATGCAGCCCCTCGTGGATCACTGTTGTCAGAATGAGCAGCAGACAGTACCAAAGGGAGTATTTGCCGAACGCCCTCCAAAGCTCCACATCCCTGTTCATCAGCCAGAATGCTATGCCAAACGCTAACGCGATCGGCCCCGCAGTGACGAATGCCATGATATTTGCCTTCACGATGGAGATGACTGCCGGTTTTTCCACATAGCCCTCAGTAGCAAGCTGCTCCGAGAGGCGGCGGGTATTCTCGAGACGCTCCTGCATCTCAGCTTCCTTCTTGGACTGCTTTTGCGTCTGGTTTTCCGGATTTTCAGCCATTTTTAAACCTCCTTCTTCACGAGCAATGCGACACAGTGCGCCGCGATGCCCTCTTCCCTGCCGGTGAAGCCGAGGTGCTCCTCGGTGGTCGCCTTGACGGAGACCTGTGAGATGTCCGCACCGCAGGCATCCGCGATGTTCTGGCGCATCTGGTCGATGTAGGGTCGCAGCTTCGGGCGCTGCGCCAGTACGGTGGCATCGAGATTGCCGAGGACATAGCCCTCTTTTTCGATCAAAGCCACCACATGCCGCAGCAGCATCAGGCTGTCCGCGCCCTTGTAGGCGGGATCCGTGTCCGGGAAGTGCTTGCCGATGTCACCGAGCGCCAGTGCGCCAAGCAGCGCATCCGAAATGGCATGGAGCAGCACATCTGCATCCGAATGCCCGAGCAGGCCGAGCGTGTGCGGGATCTTCACCCCGCCGAGGATGAGGTCACGCCCCTCCACAAGCTTGTGTACGTCATAACCATGTCCGATCCGCATCATTTCAACAGCACCTCCGCAATTGCCTGATCCTCAGGCGTTGTGATCTTGATATTCGTATAGTCGCCCCGTGTCATGAAGACCTTGCCGCCGATGGCTTCCACGAGCTGACAGTCATCCGTAAAGTCGAGCCCGTGCTCCTCCGCAAAGTCCACAGCCTCGAAATACAGACGTTTCCGGAAGACCTGCGGGGTCTGGGTGATCCAGAGCGAGGGGCGGTGCGGCGTGTCGATGATGAGCCCGTCATCCACGATCTTGATGGTGTCCTTGACTGGAACGCCGAGCGTTGCGCCGCCGAACACACGCGCATCCTTGATAGTCTCGGCGATGTGTGCCGGCTTGACGAGCGGGCGGGCGCCGTCGTGGATGGCGACATACTGCGACTCCTTCGCCACGAGCCGCAGACCCTGCATCACGGATTTCTGGCGGGTCTCGCCGCCCTCCGTGAGGTGTTTCAGTTTGGTGATGCCGAGCTTTTCAGCCTCCGCGCGGATGGCATCGAAGTACTCCGGCTTTGTGACAACGATTATCTCGGTGATGTCCGGCGTCTGCTCAAACGCCAGCATACTGTAGCCGACCACATTGCTCTCCCCGAGCGGCATGAGGATCTTCTTGATCCCGCCCATCCGGGAGGCGTTGCCTGCACAGACTAAAATGCACGATGTATCGGCGGTTTGTGTTACTTCTGACATGGCTGTCCTCCTTGTTATAGTTCCATACTGAAATGCATCATAAAGATCCCGGCCGCTACTAAAAAAACGACTGCGACCCAGACTGCTATCACGGTTATGACAGTATTGACTTTCAGCGCTGCGGTATCGCCGTCCTTTTTGGCTGTTCTGTGGCACAGGATCAGACAAACGATCGTGATGAGCCACCCGATGGGATACAGCACTGCGCACCATGTTTCAAGCCCGAACGGCATCAGATAGGCAAACCTCATGGCTTCTTCAAGATCCACATGGTAAGCCGCCATGACACAAAACGGCATGACGAGATAGGGGATGATAAAGGCAAATCTTCCGATCTTCAACAGC
>JAGADP010000227.1 GCA_017828885.1 Oscillospiraceae bacterium
CCAGAAATGCAAAAAAGCCCGAACAAATCGGGCTTTTGCATCTTACAGTAGCGGTAGGTGGACTTGATCCGCCGACCTTTCGGGTATGAACCGAGCGCTCTAGCCAGCTGAGCTATACCGCCATTTCTGAACCAGCTTTATTATTATAGCACAGCTTGCAGGCTTTGTCAAGGGGTAATGTGAATTTTATCACAGAAACCCGATTTCTGCCAGATCGGAGCGCGATGATCCGGCTTCATTTCTCACTTTTTTGGCTTCGCCTTGCCGCAATCCGTGCAGAAATTGAAGCGGTTCAACTTTCCGCAGGGACAGGTCCACTCCGAGGAGCGCTTTTGGCCGCAATTCGTGCAAAAACGCCCTAAATTCCGCGTCCCGCAGTCACACAACCATCCCACTCCGGCAGGCAGAGACGGTACAGGTACCGGCTGCGGCGGTGCTGTGAACAATCCGCCGATATTCGGAGGGCCGTAGGCTGTGAAGATATTCTGTGCATCCGGCCGGAAGGCATCCTGCGGCATGGAAGGCGGCCCATAGACGAACTGGATCCGCTCCATCTCCGGGCGGAATACCGATGGTTCGGCCTTTTCCTCCGCGGTATCGCCCTTTTTCACCGACTCAGGCTTGTCAGGGGTGTTCCCGGTCTCCTCCGGCTTTACTTCGTGCTCGTTATCCTGCATGGCAAACGCTCCTTTCCTGGGGTTTCTTCCAGTATAGCACAGATTCCGCAGATTTGCAAGTAGCGGCAAGCTTTTTTGCACAGAAATCAGTTTTGAGGAAAAGCGGGTTTGAGGGTGCGCAGCACCCTCCTAAATCCTCCCCTGTGGGGGAGGTGCCGCCGAACGGCGGCGGAGGGGGCCGAAGCAAGAAACCACGCTTTATTGCCAAGCCAATAAAAAGGCTTATTACATGGTTTATCATGGATCATCACCCCCTGAAAGAGTCACAGCCAGAGCCCTGTCCAACCACCGCGCTTTCTTACACGTTTTTTTCGCATTTTCCCTTGACAAAATCTGCGTATGGGTGTATAATAATAACAATCATAGAAGATGCTTCGGGATATGTGCAATTCATAACCGACGGTGAGCGGGGGCGAACCCCGTAAGTCCGTGAGCCTTTGGGCTGAGCCGGTGAGATTCCGGCACCGACGGTAAAGTCCGGATGGGAGAAGATCGGCGTACTGCACTGCACCGTCTTTAACATCGTCCCCGGAACATTATTCCGGGGGCTTTTTGCATTTTTTGGGAGGGATCTTATGAAACCGGAAGATTGTATGAAAAGGGCGATAGAACTCGCAGAAAACGGTGTCGGCTTCGTCAATCCGAATCCCCTTGTGGGTGCGGTGATCGTCCGCGACGGTGAGATCATCGGCGAGGGCTGGCATCAGAAGTACGGAGAGGCACATGCCGAGGTCAATGCGCTGAACACCTGCACCGGAAGTCCCGTGGGTGCTGAGCTGTTCGTGACGCTCGAACCATGCTGTCACCAGGGGCATCAGCCGCCCTGCACGGAGGCCATCATCAAGGCAGGCATCTCCAAGGTCTGGATCGGCTCGATGGATCCGAATCCGCTTGTCGCCGGCAAGGGCGCTGCCATGCTCGAAGCCGCCGGCATCGAGGTCGTGCGCGATTTCATGAAGGAAGAGTGCATGAAGCTCAACCGCATCTTTTTCCACTATATTTCAACAAAAACGCCGTATGTCATCCTGAAGATCGCCATGACGGCCGACGGCAAGACCGCGACCCGCGCTGGTCTTTCCCGCTGGATCACCGGCGTGGAGGCACGGCGCCATGTGCATGAGACCCGCAAGCGCTGCGCCGGCATCATGGTCGGCATCGGAACAGTGCTGGCGGATGATCCCATGCTGACCTGCCGCATCGAGAATCCGAGCAATCCGGTGCGCATCGTCTGCGATTCCAATTTGCAGATCCCGCTTGACTGCAAGCTCGTGACCACAGCCAAGGAGATCCCGACCTATGTCGCCTGCTGCGGCGCGGATACCCGCAAGACCGAGCTGCTCGAAAAGCGCGGTGTGCATGTGCTCGAGGTCGTCTCCGCGGATGGCCGTGTCAACCTGCGCTCACTCATGCGCAAGCTTGGCAGTCTCGGCATTGACTCCGTACTGCTCGAGGGCGGTGCTGCGCTGCATGAGGCAGCCCTGCGCTCCGGCATCGTACAGCAGATGCAGGTCTATATCGCACCGAAGGTCTTCGGCGGTGTTTCGGCAAAATCCGCCGTCGGCGGTCTCGGCGTTTACGAGGTGGAGGAGGCCTACCGGCTCGCTCCGCCGACAGTCTCCCGTTTCGGCGATGATATTCTGCTCGACTTTGAAGTGCTCCACGACGACCACCAGGGCAGGATGGCATAATGTTTACGGGGATCATTGAGGAGACCGGGCTCATCTCCCGTATCCAGAAGGGCGGCACGGCCTGCACGATCACTGTGTCCGCCAACCGCGTACTCACGGATGTCCGCATCGGTGACAGCATTGCCGTCAACGGCATTTGCCTGACGGTATGCCGCTTCGATGCGGGCAGTTTTTCCGCCGATGTGATGCCGGAAACGATGCGCCGGACGAACCTCGGCAGTCTTTCTGTGGGTTCGGCTGTGAATCTGGAGCGCGCGATGGCAGCCGGCGGACGCTTCGGCGGACATATCGTCAGCGGCCACATCGACGGCACCGGCACTGTCCGGAGCCTCCGGCGGGAGGAAAATGCCGTCTGGGTCACGATCGCGGCGCCGGACGGGATCCTGCGATATATCGTGGAAAAAGGCAGCATCGCCATCGACGGCATCAGCCTGACCGTGGCAGCTGTCACGGCGCAGGACTTCTCCGTCTCGATCATTCCGCACACCGGCAGTGAGACCACGCTCCTCACAAGAAAGCCTGGTGACGCCGTGAATTTAGAGTGCGACATCCTTGCCAAATATGTCGAGAAGCTCTGCCGTCCCGCAAAGGAAAGCGGCGGCATTTCGGCAGATTTTCTCGCGGAGCACGGATTTCTATAGGAGGCAGTATGATCTCTCCGTTTACATTTGAACCGGCCAGGGCGTTCCTGCTCTCCGTGAGCAAGGCTGAGGATGCGGCCGTGCTGCTCGAAACGACGTTGCAGGCGTTTGCCGATGCCATGTATGCGATCGACGACGAAGTACGGACGGAGCGCATCCCGGAAGACCTCTGCATCGAGGTGTGGCTTTGCGGCATGCTGCTTGACGCTGCCGCGAATAATTCGGATTATGCGCAGGAGGCGGCACAGGCCGGTCTGGACGATGTGTACCGCACGGCAGACAAGGCCGTCCGGGAGGCATTTGCCCGCACCACGGGCATGCTGTTCTTCAAAAAGCCCCTGCACGATCTGCGCGAAGCTGCGTCACTTGCGGACGATTGTCTGCTGATGATCGAGCATGAGGATTACACGGAGCTGGGCAAGCGTCTGGCGGGCACAGAGGCCGGCGGTGAACTGATCGACGCAGTCAGCGACCTCAACATCCGGCTGGAGGATTTTTGCGATCCGCAAACCTGAAACAGAAAGGTGTATTTTGATGGAATTTCAAACCATTCCCGAAGCGCTCGATGCGCTGCGGGCGGGCAAGCTGATCCTTGTGATCGACGATCCCGACCGCGAAAACGAGGGCGACCTCATTTGTGCGGCAGAGTCCGCAACGACAGAAAACGTTAACTTTATGGCAAAATATGGCCGCGGCCTGATCTGTATGCCGATGAGCAGCGACTACATCCGCAAGCTCGGCCTGCACCAGATGGTCATCAACAACACTGACAACCACTGCACGGCCTTCACCGAGTCCATCGACCATGTGGACACCACCACCGGCATCTCTGCCGAGGAGCGCGCCTACACCGCCCGCAAGTGCGTGGAGAGCTTCGAGCCGCACGACTTCCGCCGGCCCGGGCACATGTTCCCGCTCGAGGCAAAGCCCGGCGGCGTGCTTGAACGCGGCGGCCACACCGAAGCGACCGTCGATCTTCTGAAACTGGCGGGTCTTGCACCCTGCGGGCTCTGCTGTGAGATCATGGCGGAGGACGGCACGATGATGCGCACAACCGCGCTGAAAGCCTTTGCGGCGGAACACGGCCTGTGCATCACGACCATCCGCGAGCTCCAGCGCTACCGCCGGATGAAGGACACCTTCATGGAGCGTGTCACAAGCGCCCATCTGCCGACGAAATACGGCGAATTCCGCATCTACGGCTACCGCAACGGCATCACCGGCAACGAGCATGTGGCGCTCGTCATGGGCGATGTGGCAGACGGCGAACCGGTGCTCTGCCGGGTACATTCCGAGTGCCTGACGGGCGATGTGTTCGGCTCGGCACGGTGCGATTGCGGCCAGCAGCTCGATGAAGCGATGCGCCGCATTGCAGAGGAAAAGCGTGGCATTC
>JAGADP010000228.1 GCA_017828885.1 Oscillospiraceae bacterium
GACACCCTTGGCGAACTTCTCGTGGTTGTCCCAGGAAGCATCGCCGATATAGATGTGCTGCGGATGGCCGATGGTGATACCGGAGGACGTGATGTCCGTGATGTAGTTGCCGGTGATCTCGGAGTTGACAACGTCATTGGTCATGGAGATGCCGTCGGCGCCGGTGTGCTTGACAACGCTGTTGCGGACGGTGATGTTGCTGGCGTTGGTGATATGCACGGCAGCCGGCAAAGTATCCGCCATCTCGTACTTATACTTATGCCAGTTGGAATCCGCAAACGCCGTATAGGTCTGCGCCGCCTGACAGGTGGTCTTGCCGTGGGAGCCTGCCACGTCGGTGAGCTGGTAATCCGTATAGGCGAAGGTGATGCCGTCAAAGGCGATGTTCTCCACACGCTTGTCGGTCGATTCACCGGCGATGACGATGAGCTTGTCTGCCACGGGCGCTTCGGCGTCAATGGTGCTCATATCCTCGCCCGGGAGCGGATAATAGTAGATGACGTGGTTCGATTTGTCGAAGAAGAACTCGCCCGGGTTCTTGACAAATTCAAGGGCATTGTAGATGGTATGCCAGCTATTGCAGGAGAAGCCTGCGCCCCAGCCGGGTGTCTGGGCGATGGCGCCGTAGGGCTGCTGCATGAGCAGGATGAGGGAATTACCGTCCGCCTTGATGTCTCTGGTGCAGACGATGTTCTCGTTCCAGGTGGTGCCGTTGACGATCTCGAGGTCATCGTAATCGGACGTGATGCGCGGGAAATCCCCGATGTTATAGGCAACGCCGTCACTCTTGGTGCCGGAATCCCATGCCCAGTCCGCCTGACCCTTGCTGATGCCGTACTGGCCGTAGCCGCCCTGCCCCTGCACGGAGATGCTGCCCATATTGGCACGATGGTCGCCGACATAGAAGGAGCGGAGCTTGGTGTCGCGGTCGAGCGGTGCTTTCCAGAGCCCGTTGTCCGCCTGCTGCCAGCCCGTGACCTTGACAGCGCCGGAGATGACCGGCGTCTCGTCCTCATAGGCCTTGTAGGTAACAACGCCGCCCTGTCCGGAGTCCTCGGGTGTGAAGACGACCGGCTCGGTCAGGCGATAGTCGCCGCCCCGCAGATAGATCGTCACATCGCCGGAATAGTCCCGCGCCGCATTTTTGGCGGCAGTGAGCGACCCGAACGGATCGGAGAGCGTACCGGTACCTGTGGCAGAGCCGTCCGGCGAGACATAGAACGCGATCTCCTCCGCCGCCGCCGTCGTGACCGGCAGCAGCGCAGCCAGAGAGGCCGCCAGCGCAAGGCCGGTCAGGGCTGCGATGATTCTTTTGGTTTGTTTCATGATAGATCCCCCTTGTGTATATCTGTATTCTGATTCCTTCCCATTATTATGCGTCATTTGTTATATTTCTCCAATATAATCTTAACAAATTGTTCGTATTTATGCAACTGCTATAGTGCAGATTTGGTGGATGATTTGCAGATATATACGGACAGTGGCGGTGAAGTTGTATAGTCATGGCAGGCAGAGCACTCTGTCACTTTCACAGTCTATGACTGACTGACTGAGTGCTTCTGTGTCTGAAACTCCGGAGAACTGCATTGGAGCAGCTTGCTGCGATGGCTTAAACTGCGTAGCTTTGCGACCTTGCGAAGCTTGGGAGCATTGCGGTCACCGAAGAAACGCATTTTCAGTTTTCGGAGCAGGACGGATCCAACGTCACGTTGGTAGGTAGCTCACTTTCATAAAAAAGTGAGTGAGCTACCTAATTTCATCGCTATTTCTCCTTCTCCCTTATGGAGAAGAGAGATAGAGACAGCAGCTCAGAAGCAATCGTCAAGCGGTATCTCTTCTGTAGGAGCGGGAAGAGCGAGATAGTAATGATACCCCTCCCGGATGCGCTCGATGCCGAGGGAACCGAGAGCACGTTTCAGTGTTGCACAGGAGATCCCCTGCGCTCTGGCGGCTTCCTCTACCTCCTTGACAGGCTTTCTGCCGTCCGCAAGATATGCCTGTACAAACTCCGTTGCCTTCTCACGGGGACGGCTGCCGCATCCGCTTTCCAGCAGGCGATGCGCTTCGATGTCCTGTTCACCGAGATAGTGCAGCGTACCGGTCTCTGTCCGCTCAAAGCCGACCACAGGTCCCATCGGGGCAAGGCTCGACTTGATCTGCCCCATGCAGAGCGTATCCGAATCCTTCGGGTGCTTTGCCACAAGGAGCACGCTCCGGGCAGCTGCCGTGATGTCGATAGAACCAAGTCCCTTGTACAGCGCCTTCTGACCGCTCATCTTGTTCATATGTCCGATCAGCAGAATGGCGGTGCCGTAATGCTCCGCAAGTGCGGCAAGATGGCTCATCACCGGGCGGACTTCATTGGCACGGTGCATGTCCACGCTTGCCCCGAGATATGCCTGCAGCGGGTCGATGATGAGGAGCTCCGGCGTATAGAGTTCAAGGTTCTTGGCAAGGATGTCGTCCGTCAGAGTGAGGGCTTGACAGGTCTCGGGAATCGTGCGGATGCGTGAACAGTCTGCATCCGCCTGAAGCAGACGGGGAACAATGGTATCCTCCATGCCGTCCTCGGCACTTTGCAGCATCACCATACCGGGAAGGTCGCGCTCGGCACATCCGGGCATGAGCCCTCTGGTGATACAAGCTGCCAGATGCAGCGCCAGCGTGGTCTTACCCTCGCCGGGGTCGCCCTGCATGATCGTCAGCTTCCCCTGTGGGATATACGGATACCAGAGCCATTCGACCGGCTTGGGCTTGATGTTTTTCAGGCAGACAGAGCTCTGCGCAACGATCTCCATTTCTTCTCTTGTCATAGCGTCCTCCTTTGGGAATGCGGTTTCTGCTTTCACCCATAGGCAGAAAACCGGTGATTTTTGCACATCAGAGGGCAAATTTCTCCAAAGATATTCTGTCTCTATCTCTCTTTCCTTTCAAGGAAAAGAGAGATAGAGATGAAATTAGGTAGCTCACTCACTTTTTTATGAAAGTGAGCTACCTACTTTGACAATACATTCACAATACAACCACCACCCCGGTGTCCGTATATATCATCATAAAATCCACCAAATCTGCACTATAGCAGTTGCATAAATACGAACAATTTGTTAAGATTATATTGGAGAAATATTACAAATACGCATAATGGGGAATGTATCCGAAACATCATACAGATATACAAGGGGGAATTCCAAAATGAGAAAGACCAAGAAAGTCCTTGCCACAGTGCTTTCGCTGCTGCTGGCAGGGTCGGCGATGCAGGGGATGGCGCTGCCGGTGTCGCATGCGGCGGACGTGAGCTTCACGCATCAGGAGTGGACGGGCAAGAACGGCGCGGAGGACGTCTTCGCCGTGAACCGTGTGCAGGCGACCTGCAACCCGGTGCCGTTCCAGAGCACCGAGGCGGCCTGCAATGCCGTGTGGGACTACAACGCCCGCGAGGATTCCGACTACCTCCAGATGCTCACCGGCTCCGGCGGGAAGTGGGATCTGCTGGTCGTGCAGAATGACGAGCGCGCATCCGGCTTCCGGAATGCGGGCTTCATGAACCCGAGCTATTCGCCCTCCGGCTCCGACAACTGGAAGAGCGTGAGCCTGCCCGACAGCTGGACACGGCA
>JAGADP010000229.1 GCA_017828885.1 Oscillospiraceae bacterium
CTGGACGATCCCTTTGCCGACCTCGATGAGAAGCAGCTTGCGGCGGCGATCAGCTCGCTGCGGGAGCTCTCGGCGGAGCGGCAGATGCTCTATTTCTCCTGCCATCCGGTACGGACAGCAGGCCTCGAGTGATAACACTGTATCCCCCTCTGCCAACAGACCGCAGAGGGGGATCTTTCTGCCATATTCCGCCCATGATTGACATAATGCCCCTTTTATGCTATAATACTGAATAGACTGTAACCGGAGGTTATGACCATCATGAAAAACTATCCCAGGATCCTGACTGTTCAGGATATATCCTGTGTCGGGCAGTGCTCGCTGACGGTGGCGCTGCCGATCTTATCCGCCTGCGGGGCGGAGACCTGCATCCTGCCGTCCGCCGTGCTCTCCACGCATACAGGCGGTTTCAAAGGCTATACCGTGCGGGATCTGACCGAGGACATCCCCGGCATCGCCTCCCACTGGCAGAAGGAGGGCATCTTCTTTGATGCCGTCTACACCGGCTATCTCGGGAGCATCCCGGAGATCGGCTATGTGCAGGACATCTTCGGCAAGCTCCGCCGTGAGGGCGCCAAGACCTTCGTAGACCCGGCGATGGCCGACAACGGCAAGCTCTACGGCGCATTCGGTATGGACTACGCAGAAGCGATGAAGCCGCTGTGCTTCGGGGCAGATGTGATGCTCCCGAACCTGACGGAGGCCTGTCTCCTGACGGATACGCCCTACCGCGAGAGCTATGACGAGAGCTATATCATGGACATTCTCGCAAAGCTCCGGAGCGCCGGCGCCCGGACGATCATCCTGACCGGCATCTCCTACTCCCCCGAAACGACCGGCGTCATCGCCGCAGACGGGGACAAGATGCAGTACTACACCCACAAGCGTATCGAGCGCACCTGCCACGGCACAGGCGATGTCTTTGCATCGGCATTCATTGGCGCGGTGTTGCAGGACATCCCGGCCTTTGAGGCGGCACGGATCGCGGCGGACTTCACCGTCCGGAGCATCGAAGCCACGGTGGACGATCCCGCCCACTGGTACGGCGTGCGCTTTGAGACACAGCTCCCGGCGCTGATCGGGGCGTTGCAGGCTGCACAGTGAAAATGAGAATCATTCCCGGAATGCCCATATTCCGGGAATTTTTCATTTTCCTATTGACTTTTTCATATTGGTGTGGTATAATACAATTGAACAATCATTCAAATGTTCAAATGAAAGGGAGTGCTTTCCATGAAAGCTGTCTATACTGTAGAAAACTTGGACTGCCCGAACTGCGCCGCCAAGATCGAAGCCGCCATCCAGCGGATCGAGGGCGTGGAGACAGCCAGCCTGTCCTATGCGACGGGGCAGCTCCATATCACCGCCGAGAAGCTCGAAGGGCTGCTCGAGCGCATCCAGGCGGCCTCCGATGCCGTGGAGGAGGGCGTGATCTTCTCCGAGCACAAAAAAGGCCGCGCCAAGCGGTATGTCTATCATTTCGAGAACATCGACTGCCCGAACTGCGCCGCCAAGATCGAGACCGCCATCCAGCGGCTGGACTGCGTGGAGACAGCGAGCCTGTCCTATACGGCAGGAACGCTGCATGTGCTGGCGCATTCCGAGGAGGGCTTGCTCGATGCTATCCAGGGCGCTGCCGACAGCGTGGAGGAGGGCGTGATCTTCACCCCCAAGCACCATGCGCATGCGCATCACCATGAGCACGAGCATCATCACGAGCATTGCCATGATCATGAGCATGACCACGAACATCACCATGACCACGACCATTGCCATGAGCATGAACACGAGCATGAACACCATCATGAGCATCACCATGAACATGAGCACGACCATGAGCATTGTCATTGCCACGACCATGAGCATGAACATGCACACGAGCACGAGCATCATCACGAACATGCCCATGAGCAGACCCGCAAGGCGGAAAAGCCGGATTATGGCAAGGTGACGCTGATCGCGGGGGCGGCGCTGTTTGTGCTGGGGATGCTGGCGCATTTCCTGCTGCAAGGAGTGGTGCCGTATCTGGATAAGGTGCTGCTGATGGCGGCGTATCTGCTGCTCGGCGGACAGGTGCTGCTGGCCTCGGTGAAGAGCATCGGCAAGGGGCAGATCTTCGACGAGAATTTCCTGATGGCCATTGCCACGATCGGTGCGCTCTGCATCGGTTCGTGGGAGGAGGCCGCAGGCGTGATGCTGTTCTTCCGCATCGGCGAGCGCTTCGAGCAGCTTGCTGTGGAACGCAGCCGGAAGTCCGTGATGGAGGCCATCGACCTGCGTCCGGAGACCGTGCAGCTCCTGCACGAGGGGCATGAGGAAACGCTCCCCGCCGAGCTCGTGCAGCCCGGCGACCGCATCCTCGTCCGGGTCGGCGACCGCATCCCAGTGGACGGCATCGTCCGCAAGGGCGAGAGCGCCGTGGATACCTCCGCCATGACCGGTGAGCCGGTGCCTGTGACCGTCCGCGAGGGCGACGCCGTCATGAGCGGCTGCATCAACAAGAGCGGCGTGCTCGAGCTGGAAGTGACCGCAGCCTTGCAGGATTCGATGGTGCAGCGCGTCCTCGACAGCGTGGAGAACGCTGCCGCCGGAAAGCCGCACATCGACCGCTTCATCACCCGCTTTGCAAGAGTCTACACGCCCGCCGTGGTGACCGTCGCCGTGCTGACGGCAGTCGTGCCGCCGCTGTTCACGGGTGACTGGCAGCACTGGATCTATACGGCGCTGAACTTCCTGATGATCAGCTGTCCGTGTGCGCTCGTGCTGAGCGTGCCGCTGGCGTTCTTTGCCGGCATCGGCGCAGGCTCCACGAAGGGCATTCTGTTCAAGGACGGCATCACGATCGAGGCGCTTTCGCAGGTGAAGGCCGCCGTCATGGACAAGACCGGCACCCTCACCGAGGGCAGCTTTGCCGTGACGGAGATCCATGCGGAGGATGAGACGGCAGTCCTGCGGGATTGTGCAGCGATCGAAGCCTTTTCCGTGCATCCGGTGGCAGGTAGCATCCTTGCCTGTGTGAAGGAACGGGGCATCGACTATCCGGCAGCTTCTGATGTGCAGGAGCGCGCCGGTATGGGTCTGACCGGCACCGTCGATGGCAGACATATCGCCGCCGGCAATGGGAAGCTCATGGCAGCTGAAGGCGTTTCCGTCCCGGAGATCAGCTCCGTCGGGACGCTTGTCCATGTGGCAGCGGACGGCGTTTACTGCGGTACGCTCGTGCTTTCCGATGCGCTGCGCCCGCATGCGGCAGATGCGGTGGCATCCATGAACCGCAGAGGGCTGCACACCGTCATGCTCACAGGCGACACCCCTGCCCATGCGCAGTCGGCAGCGTCCTCCCTCGGCATTGCGGAGGTACATGCAGGGCTGCTCCCGGATGAGAAGCCCGTGAAGATGGAAGAAGTACGGCAGTCGCACGGCAGCGTGCTGTTCATCGGTGACGGCATCAACGATGCGCCGGTGCTCTCCGGTGCAGATGTCGGCATGGCGATGGGAAGCGGCGCCGATGCGGCGATGGAGGCGGCAGATGTCGTGCTCCTCGGCTCCGATCCGGCGGCGATCCTGACGGCGCTGCACATCTCCGACCGCGTGAACAGCACGGCGAAGTTCTGCGTGATCTTTGCGCTGGCAGTCAAGCTGGCGATCATGGTGCTGGGCTTCTGCGGCTTTGCGAATATGTGGCTGAGCGTGTTTGCGGATACCGGCGTCACGATCCTCTGCGTGCTGTTTGTGCTGCTGCGGATACAGGTGTACTATAAGAAGCACAAAACTGCTGTATAAAGCAGAAAACTGCCCCGGAGAGAGCTTCTCCGGGGCAGTTTTTCATGAACTTACGATCATAGGAGAGTCGTATCAGTCTCCTTGTTCATCGGAAAGCGGATATTTTTTCGTTCCATCCGGATACAGGAAATACGTTCTGCCGGTCTCCTGATCGAATTCACATGTCGGTTCTCCTTTTGCCTTTGCGGCTGCCTTTGCGTTCGGAACAGCCTGACGGATCCTTTTTTCCTGCTCCTCCTCGGACATCTGCTCATACTTTTCCAGCTCGGTCTTATCCATAAGTATCCCTCCTGTCGATGAATGACGGTTCCTTCCATAAATAGTATATCACATTCTGATGTAAAATACAATAGGTGATCTGATCGTATCAGGGAAATCAATTTTCGGGTATTCTATTGTGTATAATCACTGTAAAGCCGCCCCCTCCGCCGCCGTTCGGCGGCACCTCCCCCGCAA
>JAGADP010000230.1 GCA_017828885.1 Oscillospiraceae bacterium
AAAAACACTAAGGAGGAATGAAACATGTATAATCTTGACACCATGCAGGAAAAGAAGCTCAAGATCCAGAACGCCCTCGCAGATGCCGTCCGTGATAACGACGAGGAAGCGATGAAGACTGCCATGGATGACTGGCAGGAGTTTGTGTCCGACCAGATCATGAAGGAAGCACGCGGCATCTCTGAGGCAACTGACCGCAACATCCTTGCTGCAAGAGGTGTGCGCCAGCTCACCAGCGAAGAGACAAAGTACTATGAAAATCTGATCGCAGCAGCGACAAGGAATGAAGGCGTGATCACAAACATCATGGAGAACATGCCGGAGACCATCATTGATGATGTGCTCGAAGACATGAAGACCAACCATCCTCTGCTTGACGAGGTCGATTTTGTGAACACGTCCTACGCCACAAAGTGGATCTTCAACACCCAGGGTGCGCAGGCTGCAACATGGGGCCCTGTCAACGCTGAATTCACCACCAAGCTCAGCGGCGCCATCGACTCTGCGAACCTTTCTCTGCACAAGCTGACCGCATTCATGTTCTGTACAAAGGATATGCTGGCTCTTGGCCCGAAGTGGGTAGACAAATACTGCCGCAACGTTCTGGCGGAGGCGCTCGCTGTTGGCCTTGAAGTTGGCATGGTTGATGGCAATGGACTTGAACAGCCGACCGGCATGACCCGCAACATCAGAGGCGACCTGAACCAGGTGACCGGCTACCCCCGCAAGGAGGCAATCGCCGTCAGATCTCTGGATCCGGAGACCTTCGGGCTGCTGCTCGCACAGCTGAGCCGTGCAGAGCTTACCGGCAACGCCAGAACCGTCGCATCCGTGATCCTCGTTGTAAATCCGTATGATTATTTTACCAAGGTGATGCCGGCAACCACCATGCTCACCCCGGACGGCAGATACGTGAAGGACATCTTCCCGTTCCCGACCAAGGTGATCCAGAGCGTGGCTGTGCCTGAGAATCACGCCGTCATCGGCGTCGGCAAGTGGTACTTCATGGGTCTCGGCGTAACAGGCAGAGGCGGCAAGCTCGAGTACGATGACTCCGTCAAGTTCCTCGAGGATCTCCGCACCTACACCATCCGTCTGTACGGCAACGGCACGGCGAAGGACAACAACTCCTTCCTGTACCTCGACATCTCTGCGCTCCGTGCGCCGCTGCCGGGTGTATATCTGAGAGCTGAGGAGGATGCAAACCTTGCATCGCTGACCATCGGCACCCTCGAGCTGACACCGGCATTCGACAAGACTGTGACATCCTACACAGCTACAGCCACCAGCGCATCCGCTGCCGTGCTCGCCATCCCGAAGGACGGTGACGCAGACATTGCGATCACCGCAGGCGAGACGCCTGTGACCAACGGCAACAGCGCAAGCTTCACCAACAACGCCGTGACCACGCTGACCTTCAAGGTAACGAACGGTGGCACCACTAAGACCTATACCGTTGCCGTGACCAGAGGTACACCGGCGTGAGCGAGGAAGATACCCTGCTCGATGAGCTGAAACGATACCTCGACATCACATGGGAGGATCCCGACACAAATCAGAAGGTCGCAGGGATCCTCGAACGCGCCAAAGCAGAGATGAATGAGTATGCCGGTGCAGAGCTAAGCTATGAAAGCAACTCGTGGGAAAAGCAGCTTCTTTTCGATCTGTGCCGGTACATCCGGAACAACGCTGCGGAGGAATTCGAGCAGAATTTCAGCAGCAAGCTGATCGCGCTGAATGAAAAGTATGCTGTGGAGGCGATGAACCGTGCCAAAGAATGAGGATTTCCTTTGCTTTAACGACGGGACTGCCGACTTTTATACCGTGGACAACACGGCAGTCCCCGGTGATAAGCCGAGGGAAGGGCTTGTGCTGAAGATGCACCTGCACTTCGGGGAGCTGAGTATCGGTGTACATCGCTACTATCAGGCGATGGAGGCAAAGGTGCGGATCGACAGACTGATCCAGACACCGATGCACCGTGAGATCTCCACGCAGGATGTGTGCGTGATAGGCGGCAAGCAGTACCGCATTATGCAGGGGCAGCACAAAAAAGAAACCCGTCCTCCGTCATCGGTGTGGACGCTGCAAGGATTGGAGCATGATTATGACTTTGGAGAACTTCCGGGATCTGCTTCTGACGGTAACACCTGATGTGTACCATTTCGAGGCACACAAGGACGAGGAATACATTGTCTGGCATGAGGTCGGCGGCATCTCCCTAACAGGCGATGACCGGCACGCAGAGACCGGTACACGGATCGCGGTGGACTACTACACAAAGCAGGAGTATGACACGCTTCCGGCGCGGCTCTCCGAAACGCTCGGGAGTTGCCCGGATATTGCGCTATCTGATGAACGGGTGATGTTTGAGCCGGAAACAGAGCTGATCCATTATGCCTATACATGCGAGGTGATTTGATGGCAACGCTTGAAACAGATGGCATTAAAAAGCTTGTGGACGAATTGAAATCCGCGGGAGATGATGCGGAAGAGCTTGCGGGAGAAATGCTCGAAGCTGGCGCAGAAGCAACCGTCCGGGAATGGAAGGAAGGCATCGAGACAGCAGGGCATGTGGATACCGGCGCTATGCGTGATGCTGTGAAAGCGACCGGCAGAAAAAGCAAGCTGGAGCGCGTGATCTACCCGACCGGGAAAGATGAGAAGGGCGTGCGAAATGCTGAAAAGGCATTTGTGCTGCACTACGGCACTTCCGGAAAGCTCGGCGACCGTTTCGTTGACAAGATCGAGGAAGAGGCGGCTGTAACATCTCAGCTCGCCATGCAGAAAGTATTAGACGACTATCTCAGATCGAAAGGACTGATATAATGGCTACAATCGGACTGATCCATCCCGTGGCAAGTGCGATCACGGAGGAAAACTACGGCTACACGCCTACTTACGGCACCGGCTTCCGCGTCGGTAAGGCGGTACAGGCAGACATCTCCATCGACACCAGCGACAATGCGCTGTATGGCGATGACGCCATCGCGGAGGATGACAGCAGCTTCACCTCCGGCACGCTGACACTCGGCGTGACGGACTTCGGCATGACTGCAGATGATAACCTGAATGTGCAGGCGGCGCTGCTCGGCAACACGGTAACGACCGAGAACGGCGTCAAGGTTCTGCGTTCCGGTGCGAATGATGTGGCGCCGTATGTCGGCTTCGGCTTCTTCAAGACCAAGCAGATCAACAATGTCCGCTACTACGAGGCAACATGGCTGTACAAGGTGAAGTTCCGCGAGCCGTCTGAATCTGCAACGACCAAGGGCAAGCAGATCCAGTGGCAGACGCCGTCCATCACCGGAAACATCATGATCGTGGAGGGCATGAGCAAGGACACATGGAAGGACAAGGCGCTCTTTACGACCGAGGGACAGGCGATCACGTGGCTGCACACGCATGCCAACATCAGCGATTCTGTCAGCAAGACGGCTCTTGGTACCTCCATCACCTCTGCGGAGGCACTGGATCCGGAGACCTATACATCCGCAAGCTGGGCTGACACCAATGTGGCATTGATCGCTGCAAAGGCTGTCTATGCCAACCAGTACGCCGGTCAGAGCGATGTCGATGCTGCCAAGACAGCGCTTGACAACGCCGTGGCGGCGCTTGTAGAGAGGGAAACGACATGACGCCGCTGATCATTGGAAACAAAGAGTACGAGCTGTGCTACAACGTCAAGGCGATGCGTGACATCGAGGCGCTTTGCGGCAGCATCGACAGCATGTATGCATGGATGAGCGAGGGCAGCATGGTGGACAACCTCGAAAAGACTGTCCAGGTCGTTCAGATCTTAGTAAACGGCGGTATCTACAAGCACAACTGCGAGATCGCACTTGGCATGAAGAACGGCGAAAAGCGAGAGTTTTTTGAAGGTGATGTCCTCGCCTGTCTGTACTCCGCCAGCGATCTCCACATCCTGACCGACGCGATGATCAGTGCGATCGGTGCAGATGTTCCGGTCGAGGTGCCGGATGCCGTGGCAGCAGAGGAAGAGGATCCCGATCTGGCTCTTGTCCCGTCGTATAGCAAGGAGAAGGCTGCGGGAAATCTGCCAGCCGGAGCAGATACAACTGGCTCCGGCTCATCCAGCGAGGATACGCCGCAGGTCTGAGCTACGGCGAGATCCTGTATCATACACCCGGAGAGATCATACAGATATGGCTCTATCACGTTGAGGAGGCGATCCTGATTGGCCAGAGAAATCAAAACCCGCCTCTCGCTTGACGGAGAGCAGCAGTTTAAGGCAGGGCTCCAGTCCGTTGACCGGGAAATGCGGGTGATGCAGTCGCAGCTCAAGGCACTG
>JAGADP010000231.1 GCA_017828885.1 Oscillospiraceae bacterium
AGACGAGCGGCAGGTTCAGAGCGATCGTCAGGACGCTGAGCGGGAGCTTGGTCAGCGTGGAAATGATCATGGCGATGCCGACCATGCCGCCGTCCATGATCTGCACGGGGATCAGGATCTTTTCCAGCGCAAATGCAGCGATCATGCTGCCGAGGATCAGAATGACGTAGTGCAGTGCCTCCTTGAAAAAGGATTCCGCTGTGTTCGTATGGCTTGTCATAGCGCCTCCTTACAGAATAAGCCCCCTCCCGTTTGAAGCCTGGGTACAGGGGCGAAGCCCCTGGAAAAACCAAGCCCCCTCCCCATTGGGGAGGGGGCTGGGGGGAGGGGCAAATCTTACTTGATCTCGTGGATCCAGCCCTCGGGGGCTTCGATGCGACCCATCTGGATACCGGTGAGGGTATCATACAGCTTGTGGATGGTCGGACCCATCTCTTCCATGCCGGACGGGAAGTTGATCGTCTCGTCGTGGTTCACGATGCGGCCAACCGGAGAGATAACGGCTGCCGTACCGCACAGACCGCACTCTGCGAAGTCCTTGACCTCCTCGAAGAGTACCTCGCGCTCCTCGACCTCAAGGCCGAGATAGTGCTGTGCAACGTAAACGAGAGAACGTCTCGTGATGGACGGGAGGATGGAGTTGGACTTGGGAGTTACGACCTTGCCGTCCTTGGTGACGAACAGGAAGTTCGCACCGCCGGTCTCCTCTACCTTGGTGTGGGTAGCGGGATCGAGGAACATGTTCTCGTCATAGCCCTGACGGTGTGCATCCATCAGCGTGTGCAGGCTCATGGCGTAGTTCAGACCAGCCTTAATGTTGCCGGTGCCGTGAGGTGCGGCTCTGTCGAGGTCGGATACACGCAGGGTGATCGGCTTTGCGCCGCCCTTGAAGTACGGGCCTACCGGTGTGCAGAAGATACGGAACTGGTACTCAGTTGCCGGCTTTACACCGATAACGGAGTTGATACCGAACATGAACGGACGGATATAGAGCGTTGCACCGCTGCCATACGGCGGAACGTATGCCTTGTTGGCAGCAACGACCTGCTCAACGGCCTCGATGAAGCGATCCTTCGGGAAGGTCGGCATCTCGAGACGGGAGGCAGACTGCTCCAGACGCTCTGCGTTGAGGTCGGGACGGAAGGTCACGATACGGCCGTCCTCAGTGGTGTATGCCTTCAGACCCTCGAAAACGGTCTGCGCATACTGCAGCACGCAGGCACACTCGCTCATGGTGATGGTGGCATCCTCGGTCAGGAAGCCCTCGCCCCATGCGCCGTCCTTGTACTCGGCAACGTAGCGCTTGTCAGTCGGCATGTAGCCAAAGCCTAAATTGCCCCAGTCGATGTTTTTCTTCTCCATTGAAAAAACCCTCTTTCGTATAAATAAATGTAATAATTGGAAGCTAAATTCAGATGCGCTCGGCGATGAGCGTGCCCATCTCGTCGCACATTACCTGCTTGCAGCCCTCGCTCATGATGTCGCCGGTACGGTAGCCCTCGTTGAGCACCTGCTTGACAGCATTCTCGATGGCGTCTGCCTCCTCCTGCAGATCGAAGGAATAGCGCAGCAACATCGAAGCCGACAGAATGGCTGCGATCGGGTTGGCGATGTTCTTGCCGGCAATATCCGGTGCAGAACCGCCGCTCGGCTCATACAGGCCGAACTTGGTCTCGTTCAGGGATGCGCTCGGGAGCATGCCGAGGGAGCCGGTCACCATAGCGGCCTCATCCGAGAGGATGTCGCCGAACATGTTCTCAGTCACCATGACGTCGAACTGCGAAGGATTGCGGACGATCTGCATAGCGGTGCTGTCCACGAGTGCATGCTCGAGGGTGACCTCCGGATATTCCGCAGCGACCTCGGTCACGACCTTTCTCCACAGACGGGAGGAATCGAGTACATTCGCCTTGTCCACGCTCGTGACCTTCTTGCGGCGCTTCATAGCGACCTCGAAGGCCTTCACAGCGATGCGGCGGATCTCGTTCTCGTCATATTTCAATGTATCAATGGCAGTCATCACGCCATCGACCTCCTCGGTCTTGCGTGTACCGAAGTACAGACCGCCGGTCAGCTCACGCATGATGAGCATATCAAAGCCCTTGACGCTGATGTCTTCACGCAGCGTGCAGGCTGCACGGAGCTCCGGATACAGCACGCACGGACGCAGAGTGGCAAAAAGCCCCAGCTCCTTGCGGAGTGCGAGCAGGCCTGCCTCGGGACGCAGATGCGCCGGCAGCTTGTACCACGGCGAAGTTGTCGTATCGCCGCCGATGCTGCCCATCAGGACAGCGTCACTGTCCTTGCACACAGCTACGGTCTCTTCCGTCAGAGGCTCATTATACGCGTCGATCGAGCAGCCGCCCATGAGCAGCTCGGTATAGCGAAAAGAATGACCAAATTTCTCAGCGACCTTGTCCAGTACCTTCATCGCTTCCGTCACGATCTCGGGGCCGATGCCGTCGCCCTTGATCACGGCTATTTTCTTATGCATGTTTCCGGTTCCACCCTTCATATCAAGTTTCTGTGCAGACATCTGTCCGCACAGGACATACTTATTATACTACTTCCATCCAAAAATGTCAAGACAAAATCTGGATTTTTTATGCATGTACCCTGCCATCCTCCGGTCTGTAGGCTGGCAGATGGGAGCAGAATGGCATTTTCATGAGAATTTTGTGAAACACCTTGCATTTTTCCATGTACTGTGTTATAATAGAGATACTGCCGCCCGGCTACACCAGGCAAGGAGGGATGACGATGCGTCATTATATGAAGGCTTATGAGAAATTTCTGCGGGAATTCACCGAGCACCCCGATCCTGCACAGCTCTCTGCTGTCAGGAAGGAGACGCTCGTGCAGCTCGGCTTTATGCAGCATGAGCGGTTCGTGCATTTTCTGGTCTGCATCTTAGTGGGGCTGGCCTTTATCCTTGTGTTAGGCATGGCGCTCTATTTCAGGACGCTCGGGCTCGGGCTGCTCGCTCTGCTCCTGCTCGGACTGCTGGCGCCGTACCTCTGGCATTACTACTTCCTCGAGAACACCACGCAGCGCATTTATTTATTGTATAATAAGCTGGCTGCGCTTGAGGACGGCATAGCGTATCCCAACACAGACCCCGACGGTAAGATCTGAACGGGTCATCGTTTTTCAGAAAGGATGGAATTTCATGAGCGAAAAGAAGAAGAAAAACAAGGATGCCAACGGCGAGAGCCCTGCTGTTGAGCTTTCCAAAAAGGCAGATGCAGCAGCCGATGCTGCAGCTGAGACCGCCGAAAAGGCTGCCGATGCCGCTGCCGAGACTGCCGAGAAGGCTGCCGATGCAGTGACCGAAGCTGCCGAGACAGTCAAGGAGGAAGGCGAGAACTACACGGGCATCCTCGGCGACTACCAGGAGCCCGCAGAAGACGAGATCGGCGAGGATCCCAAGCCCAAGGATCCCCCCAAGGAGAAGAAGAAGGGCGGCAAGAAAGTGCTCGTAGCCACCGGTATCGTAGCTTCCGTGGCACTGGTCGGTTGCCTAAGCTGGATCGGCATCCGTGCGATGCAGAAGAACAAGCCGGTACCGGTGCTCTCCTCTGACAACTTCACTGTCACCAAGGAGCAGCTGGTCTGCTATTATCAGGACACGCTGAACATGTTCCGCGAGTACTACGGTGAGGATATGCTCCTGTCGTACTACCAGCTTGACCTGAGCAAGCCGCTGAAGGAGCAGGCGTATCCGACGGACGACGGCACGACCTGGTTCGACAACATCATCGAGGACACCATCGCGACCATCACCCAGCAGATGCGCTTTGCAGAAGCAGGCAAGGCTGCCGGTTATGATCTGTCCGAAGAGGACAAGCAGCTGATCGAGGACAAGCTCAAGGAAGTGGATCTCTCCACCTACGGCCAGGGCGTCACGCTCGAAGACGTGCGCGAAGAGCTGTATCTCCAGGCCTACAGCGCCGGCTACTACAATGCCTACATCGACGGCCTGACCTTTACCGATGACGAGATCGAGGCCTACTATTCCGCCAATACTTCCACCTATAACACCTGCGGCCTGATGGGCTTCTCCATCAATTATGAGGAGCCGGAGAGCTCTGCGGAGGATGAGGCTTCCGAGACTGAGGCTGAGACCGCTGCCGCCGAGGAAGAAACATCTGCTGCCGAGGGCGAGAGCTCCGCTGCGGAGGGTGAGAGCTCTGCTGAGGATGCATCCTCTTCCGAGAGCAGCGAGGACGATCTGGATACCCCGATCGCCGAGGAGGATCAGGCTCTGACAAAGGCTGAGGCACAGGCACTTGCCAACGAGCTGAAGAACTGCAAGGATCCGGCTGCTTTCGAGAGCAAGGTTCGCGAGATCCTGAAGAAGACCGAGCATCTTTCCGATGAGGAAATGGAGTACCGCATCAGCACCATCAGCAACGATGAATACGGCTACACCGAGGGTGCAGAGCTGAGCGAATGGGCGTTCAACGGCGGTGCAAAGCCCAATGATACCAAGATCATCGAGTCCACCGGCGCATTCTATGTGTACATGCTGACCAGCGAGCCTGGCCGCAGCGAGGACAACGTGATCGACGTGCGTCACATCCTCTTCTCTACCGACCAGCATACCGGCGATGACGGCGATACGGACGCTGCGCTCGCAGAGTGCCGCAAGCTTGCTGCTGACTGCCTTGCAGAGTGGGAAGCCGGCGAAAAGACCGAGGACAGCTTCGCAGAGCTTGCTTCTGCCAAGACCGAGGATACCGGTTCCCAGAGCACCGGCGGCCTCTACTCCAATGTATACCGCGGTCAGATGGTCCCGACCTTCAATGACTGGTGCTTCGATCCTTCCCGTAAGTCTGGCGACACCGGCATCGTGGAGACATCCTACGGCGTGCATGTGATGTACTTCGTCAAGGACAACGGCCCGAAGTGGAAGGTCAGCGTTTCCAATGCGCTCAAGTCTCAGGCTTATGAGAAGTGGATCGCAGACCTCGAGGCAACGTACACAGTCAACGTGGATACCGAGGCTGCACACAGCATCGACGGCTGATGACCAAGAAAGAACGTGCGCTTGAAGCGGTGCGGGTGCTGCGGGAACGCTATCCGGATGCGATCTGTTCCCTGCAATATGACAAGCCCTACGAGCTGATGATCGCCACCCGCCTTTCGGCGCAGTGTACGGATGCAAGGGTCAACCTCGTCACACCGCAGCTCTTCGAGCGCTTTCCCACGCTGGAAAGCTTTGCAGAGGCGGATCTTGCGGAGCTCGAGGAGATCGTCAAGCCCTGTGGGTTCTACAAGACCAAGGCGCAGAGCATCAAGGCCGCGGCGCAGCGGCTCATCAAGGTCTACGGCGGCGTGCTGCCGGATACGATGGAGGAGCTGCTGACCCTCCCCGGCATCGGGCGCAAAACGGCCAATCTCCTGCTCGGCGATGTCTACGGCAAGCCGGCCGTGGTGGCGGATACGCATTTCATCCGCATCACCGGCCGTCTCGGACTGACCAAGCACAAGGAGCCTGAAAAGGTCGAGGCCGACCTGCGGAAGCTCCTCCCGCCGGAAGAATCCTCGGATTTCTGCCACAGGGTCGTGCTGTTCGGGCGCGAGATATGCAGCGCCAGAAAGCCAAAATGCGCGGACTGTCCCCTCGGCGGGTGCTGTCCGTCCGCAGAGAAATGAGCATTCTGCTGTGTTTCAACACCTGTCATTTGTGCAATACATAGGCGATGGGTGCCGGCTATTGACAAAGCAGGGAAAATCATATACAATAATAGAATAGGCGTATTATGCAGCAAAGCTGCAAATTCAGTATAAAGGCGGTAACATGAAATGGGTATTCTCACCTCCATTTTCGGCTCCTACAGTGCCAAGGAGCTTGCTCGGATCGAGCCGATCAAGAAGCAAGTCCTCGCGCTCGAGGAGGAATATAAAGCGCTCTCCGATGCAGAGCTGAAAGAAAAGACGTATGAATTCAAGGAGCGTCTGGCCGACGGCACAGACACCCTTGATACACTGCTCCCCGAGGCACTGGCGACCGTGCGTGAGGCCGGCGACCGTGTACTCGGCAAGCGTGCATTTGAAGTGCAGATCATCGGTGCGATCGTGCTCCACCAGGGCCGTATCGCCGAGATGAAGACCGGTGAAGGTAAGACCCTCGTGGCATGCCTCGCTGCCTATGCCAATGCGCTCAGCGGCAAGGGCGTTCACGTTGTCACCGTCAACGACTACCTCGCAAAGACCCAGTCAGAGGAAATGGGCAAGGTGCACCGCTTCCTCGGCCTGACGGTCGGCTGCATCCTGCACGGCCTGACGAATGCACAGCGCCGTGAGGCTTATGGCTGCGACATCACCTACGGCACGAACAACGAGTTCGGCTTCGACTATCTGCGTGACAACATGGTCACCTATAAAAAGGACATGGTACAGCGTGACCCGAACTTCGCCATCGTCGATGAGGTGGACTCCATTCTGATCGACGAGGCAAGAACACCTCTGATCATCTCCGGTCAGGGCGACAAGTCCACTGACATGTACAAGCGCGCCGATGTCTTTGCCAAGGGTCTGAAATCCGTCACCGTTGTGGAGATCGACGACAAGGTCGAGCAGGAAGATGTCAGCGAGGAGGCAGATTACATCATCGACGAGAAGGCCAAGACTGCGACCATCACCCGTCAGGGCGTGGAGAAGGCCGAGAAGTACTTCGGCGTTGAGAACCTGATGGCACAGGAGAACATGACCCTCCTGCACCACATCAACCAGGCACTCAAGGCCAACGGTATCATGAAGAACGACATCGACTACATCGTAGAGGACGGCGAAGTTGTCATCATCGACGAGTTCACCGGCCGTAAGATGCTCGGCCGCCGCTTCAATGACGGTCTGCATCAGGCGATCGAGGCGAAGGAGGGCGTGGAGGTCCAGAAGGAGTCCAAGACCCTGGCGACCATCACCTTCCAGAACTACTTCCGTCTGTACCAGAAGCTGTCCGGCATGACCGGTACCGCTATGACCGAGGAAGACGAGTTCAAGGAGATCTATAAGCTCGACGTAATCGCCGTTCCGACCAACCGTCCGGTCATCCGTATCGACCATCCGGATCAGGTATACCGCTCCGAGAAGGGCAAGTTCCAGTGCATTATCGACCAGATCGTGGAGTGCCACGAGAAGGGGCAGCCGGTACTGGTCGGCACCATCTCCATCGAGAAGTCCGAGATC
>JAGADP010000232.1 GCA_017828885.1 Oscillospiraceae bacterium
GTGTTGCCCTTGTCGTCGGTGGTGATGATCTGCTTGGTGATCTGGATAGAATCCTTAGGAGCGTCCTTCACGATCAGGTTGCCGTTCTCGTCCAGTTCAACCTCGCCAGTGGTAACTGCGCTCAGGCTGTCCTTAACGATCTCGCCGTTCTCGATCTTGAAGGTGAATGTGGATACAGTCTTGTAGCCGTCCGGAGCGACAGTCTCTTCGAGAGTGTAAGTGCCGTCCTTCAGACCCTTGAACTCGGTCTCGTTGCCTGTGAACGTGGTGCTCTTAACAGGCTTGCCATCCTTGGACTCAACTGCCTTGCCGTCAACCTCAACGCCAGTCAGATCAGCGTCAGTGGTGGTCAGCTTGAAGGTGACCTTCTCGTCCTTCGGGGTCTCAGCCTTGCCGTCGGTGATGACCTTCTTGCTGATGGTGATGTCGGACAGATCGTCCTCAACGAGGATGACGCCAGCCTCAGAAACCTTGGCCGTGGTCTTGTCCTTGTCGATGTTGCCGTCCTTGTCGATGACGAATGTTGTGTCAGTAGCGAGTGTGTAGCCGTCCGGAGCAACTGTCTCACGGAGCGTGTACGTACCCTCAGGCAGATTCTCAACAGTCCAGGTCTTGCCGATCTCGGAAGTCCAGGTGTCGATCACAGTGCCCTTGGAGTCGAGCAGCTCGAGCGTTGCGCCCTCCAGCTCCTTCTTGCCGGTGATGTCGACCTTGTTGATCTCGAAGACCTTCGTATCGGTGGCCTTGTCGAGGATCGTCAGGATCTGCTTCTGGTTCTTCTCGTCGTATGTCAGCTCACAATCGCCGTTCGTTTCGACGGATTTTGTATCAATGACACCATCCGTGATCGTGAAGGTCATGTCAGTGATGGCGGTATAGCCGTTCGGAGCGTTGACTTCGCTCAGCGTGTAATACTTGTTGGCGTCCTTACCGCTGTTCTTCAGACCGGTAAATTCAGTGCTGTTGCCCGTGAAGGTGTAGCTGTTGGTCTTTGCATCGTAGCCTTCGACACCCTCAGCAATGACGGTATCGCCGACCTTGACGCCGAGCAGGGAAACGCCCTCCGGTGCAGTCAGTGTGAATGTTGCACTGTTCTCGGAACCGTCCGCGTTCGTGGGGATCGCTGTGACAGTCTTGGTGCCCTCGTCGTCAATGACAAGCGCCTTCTTGTCAACAGTGATCTTGGAAGGTGCATCCTTGATCATGATGACACCGGTCGAGCTCTCTTCAGCGCCCATCAGATCATAGATCTTGCCGGCAGAGACATGGAAACTGATTTCCGTTGTGATCTTCTGATAGCCGTCCGGAGATGTCGTTTCCTTCAGTACATAGTTGCCGTCTTCCAGGACCGGTACTTCCCAGGTCTCGCCGGCCTTGGAAGTCCAGGAAGAGATCAGTACTTCGTTTTCGCCGTACAGTTTAAGCTCAGCACCATCCAGCTCGTTCTCGCCGGTGAAATCGTACTTGTTGAACTTGAACTTCGCCGGAGAATCCAGTACGATGAGGGTCGTGCCGTCAGGGTATACCTGGAATTCGCCGTTGGTCGTTGCAGTGATGCTGTCCGGATCCACCGTGCCGACTGCATTGACGGTGAATGTAAATTCACTCTTTACAGGCAGGTCATAGCCCTTCGGTGGAACAACTTCCTGTAAGGTGTAGGTTTTGCCCGGTGCCAGGCCGACCATGGTGGTGTTGGAACCGCCCTTGAAGGTGTAGGAACCGGTTGTCGCATCATAGCCATCGTCGATCGTGGAATTATCCGTGATGGTGTATCCGCCGATGGTCTTGCCAATGAGCGTGTCACCATCAGTTGCGGGTGTCAGTGTGAAGGTTGCCGTGTTTTCGGTTACGGTGCCGTTATCATCGAGAGCCGGGATCTGCTTGCCGACTACGGTGCCGTCGTCAGCCTTGGTCAGTTCCTGCTTGCTCAGGTTGATGATGGTGTCTTTATGTTCGTTGACGATGTTGAAGGTTCTTGCTTCTTCGCTGTTTTCAACGTCGACCAGCGTCCACTTGCCCTCGCCGTCGTTGATGACGGAGTTACCAGTGTCATCAGTGATCAGGAAGGGTTCAGTCAGCGGTTCGCCGTGCGGTACAGTGATGGTGTACCAGTTGTAAACACCGCGAGCAACATAATGCTTGAAGATGATAAGATCTTCTGTCGGAGTCTTGTAATCTTCCGGAACAGTCGTCTCGATCAGTCTGTAGACCGTCATTGTACGTTCCGGATGATCGTTGTAATAGATATTGGATGTGTTGACGTAGCCGATACCACGATCAGGATACCAGTCCACAGTGTTTCTGCGGCTGATATCGGTGGTCTCATCCGGGATCGGATAAGCCGGATCCAGTGTCAGCTGACCGTTAGTGACAGGGTAGCGCTCTCTCACAAGAGCGACCGTCGCGCCGGTAAGTGTGCTGCCGTCGATCTTTACCTTGTTGATCGTAATACCCTTACCATCGGTAAAGTCGAACTGTGTATCCAGCTTGCTGCTCAGGTTGATCTGCGGATTCAGTGTTTTTCCGTCATAGGAAACGGTATAGTCAGAGATCTCCTTGACTTCAAACGGATTCTCCGCAGCGGGGCCGCCTGTGATCTCTACATAATTGAGTACAAGCGTGCCAAAGTTGTTGGAATAGTTTACTTTGACCTTGCCCAGGCTTGTGAATTCAACATCAGCGTTCTGTGCACCAGGAGCAAACACGAGATTGAAATTCTGAGATTCACCCTGGAATGTAATGGTAGCGTTGAAGAAGTTGCTGGAAAGGTTGAAAGCACTCAGATCCTTTTGTGCTGTTGCCTTATCGACGCCAGCCGGACCAAACTTCAGCTCAAAGGGAACGCCTTCGATCTCGTAGGTGTTGAGACCTTCCGCAACAGGAAGCTCCTTACCCTTGAAGGTCACTACCTTGGACTTGCTGCCGGGAACCTCTGTGAAGGTGAACTTTTTGAGTTCCTCTTCATCAGTGATCTGTACACCGTTTTTGAAGATGTTCGGCTTTGCATCCGGCAGGTTGGTTACATTATTAAATGTATACTCGTTGCCGTTGCCGTCCTTGTAGATGTTCGAGCCGATAGAGTTCGGAGAATAGGTAGCGGTGCTCAGCGGCTCACCAGTAAACTTGGCATTGTCAAAAGCCTTGATGGTGACTGTGCCCGCGTTTTCATCCTCGGTCACTTCGATGTAGTAGATGGTGTCTGTCATGAGGTAACCGCTCGGTGCCTCAAATTCCTTGATGGCATATCTGCCGGGGGTGACTCTCATGTTGTCGGGGTTGTTGCCGGTGGTGCCCTGCGGCAGGGTAGCCTTCGGAGCTTCGGCAACATTGCCGTCTGCATCGACCGGATACAGACCGAGCTGTGCGCCTGCCAGATCGTTTCGACTGTCATCGTACTTGTTGACCTCGATGGTGTAGGTCAGAGAGGATTTCAGCTCCTCGGCCTCGGAGTACATGTAGTGCCACTCACCGCCGGTGTTGGAATAGTAACCTGCGGTTGCGATCCAGCCGGAGGAGGTCTCTGCGGACTCGATGATGGAGTTGGGATTCGGGTTGATGAATGCACCTGCGGTCTTCTTGAGCGTTGCTCTCTCAACGGAGTTCAGGTTCCAGATAAAGGATCTGGTTACCCACTCGCAGGCATCTCTTCCGGCACCGCCGGTCTTTGCGGAGGTATCTACCGGATTGTTCTCATCGAGCGTGCCGTCTTCATTGTAGAAGTTGACATAGAACTGGTTGATGGTGACTTCCTTCGTCTCATCAAAGTTCCAGACGATCGTCTGCCCCTTCTTCATGTTTACATGAAGATCAGCAGCTCCGCCCAGAACATCTGCGATCTTGTCAGCATCCACATAGATGACTGCATCTGCCGGATAGTCCTGCACGTTCAGGAAATAGCCTGTGCTGCCCATATTGACCGGTACTGCATTGGCCGGCTGCTCCTTCAGGGTGTTGGACTTCTCGGAGAAATACGCGATCATCGGATCAACAACGTTGTTCTTGCAGTCATCCGGAGAGATGTATTCGTACTTGATGATTTCCTTATTGGAGTCACTGTGGATACGTCCCTTGGAGTCAGTGTGTACGGTAACGTTGCTGGTGGCTCTGGCGATGTAGACATAGCCTTCCTTGCCTTTTTCAGGGGTGACATTATAGCCGGTCACATTGCCCTTGTCATCCTTGATTTCTGTGATCACATACGGCTTTTTCCCATCAGAAATGGGCTGCGTTGCCGGATCGGTAACTGTGCCGGTAAAGTTAAAATCAATGAAATGGCTGACATAGAAGTCGCCGGCGAAATTGGCATCACCGCTCAGATCCGGGGAAATGTCGGTGCCGGAGCGATCGTTGTAGTAATTCACAGCCATATTGGTCTCTGCGTGATCCTGCTTGTGGAAGCGATCCGCAACGACACCAAAGTTAACTGCATTACCCAGCACATTCTTGAAATTCACATCTTTCGGGATATCCTGCGATGTGATCGCAAAATGGCTGACAACCGTTGTAACACCGTTTTCTGTGGGCTTTGTGGTCGGAGTGGAAGTTACCACTACAGCCTTGTAGCCGACCGCGGTACCCTGAGACTTATCCTTGACGGCTGCCTTTACAATATCCGCCTCAGTCATCCCGGCCTTGGCCTTAACGAGGTAGGGGGTGAAAGATTTCTCGTTACCGGAGATGTTTTCGGTTGTTTCGGATCCATCGGAGGTATACCATTTGCCGGTATTGCCGTCAGCCTCTGTCTGAAGTGAGTAGGTCTTGGTGCCCTCCACCTTCTGCACATTGTAGGTGGTACCGGACTGGGTGTGCTCGATCTGTGTGACCAGATACAGGCCATCGGTCGCAAGCCCGTCCTCCACGGTCAGCTCAATGTCATACGTGGACACATTCTTGAAGATGCTGAGCTTCGCATTGTCAGTGCCGAATGCGGTCGTGTTGATCGTATCCGGAGCCGGCATAAACGAAAATCCGGGAACATCTCTTGCAATGTTATCCTGCGGCTTGCCCTCTGCGTTGATGAAGTTGCTGTACAGCTTCAGATTGCTGTCCGGAGCAAAGAACAGCGAAGCAGAAGCTTCGGCGTAGTTGCTGGCAGAAGCACTCAGATCACTGAATTGCAGCTCTGATGCAGTGGATGTGCCATCATCTTCATACACGTAGAACTTATCGAAGCCATACGTTCCGGCGTTCCACGCGTTCTTCAAGCTCCAGGCAACAGGATCACCGTTTCCATCCTTCAGCGTGACCAGGATGTAGCAGCATCCGCCCTCCGGCTGGAGGTTAACGTCGTCTTGCTTATTGTGATCCTTGACCGCTAAGTCAACGCTGTACTGATTCGCTGCCATTGTCCCCAAAGTAAACCCACTTGGGAACATGAAGCTCGCCGTCATCGCGAATGCTGAAACGCCGCTCAGTATTCGCCTGATGATTGGTTTTTTCATACCTTATCCCTTCTCTCATATTTTTTTGTGCATATCCTGACCCCCTACATTCCCCCAATAGAATGCCCGGATATATACATTATTATTATATCATGAATTTTATGTAAAATCAAGGTAAAATCATCGGATTAGGGTTATAGCATTTGAGAATTAGCTGTCTGGAATTTAGGCACACTGCACAGTTAAACGTTTAATTATCTATGTATATAGGCCAAAAACAGTAGTTTTTGAGAGTTGGAGTATCATTTTTGCCACACAGAGGGGGATGGCATCTGCTGGTGCATCAATCTGCATGCATAAAATAGTATTATAGATAGTGAAACGATCATCGCAGCACGACAGTCGTGTCCGGGACACCTGCCTTTGGATTCAGGGCCTATCCAAAGCCCCCCAACGCATGCAACAGCCTATTCCCAGAACGTGCCCCGGCGTGCGACCTGCCCGCGGGGGCTCCCTGCCTTTGGATTCAGGGCCTATCCAAAGCCACCCAACGCATGCAGCAGCCTATCCCCAGAACGCGCCCCGGCGTGCGACCTGCCCGCGGGGGCTCCCCGCTTGACAAATTAGTAACAATGTGGTATACTGTAAGTGTATCCTGCCGCCCGAACGCAGTTTTGGCGAAAGCATACCGTTTCATACAAACATGACGGCAGTGCTGTATCTACTCGGGGTACAGCACTACTTTTTTTTCAGGAGGAGCCATGGAAACCAGAGTCGCCATTATCGGCATCATCGTTGAAAATCCCGATCAGGTCGGCAAGCTCAATGCCATCCTGCACGAATACAGCCAGTATATCATCGGCCGCATGGGCATTCCCTACCACGAGCGCAATATCAGCATCATCAGCGTGGCCGTCGATGCCCCCCAGGACACCATCAGCACCATGTCCGGCCGGATCGGACGCCTGGAGGGCATTTCCGCCAAGGCGACCTATTCCCGCATTTC
The DNA here is from genome assembly GCA_017828885.1 of Oscillospiraceae bacterium. Taxonomy (GTDB): domain Bacteria; phylum Bacillota; class Clostridia; order Oscillospirales; family Ruminococcaceae; genus UBA3855. Next base: position 6,388 of record JAGADP010000232.1, read on the forward strand.
CGGGGCGGATGCCTCATGAAACGCACCGGACTGCATCCCCTGTGGGCGGTCGTTCTCGTGCTTTTGCCGGTGCTGATCGGGCTGGCGGCGCTCTGCATCGGGCGCATCTCCTACCCGCTGCCGGACATCTGGAACGTGCTGGCCGCCAGGCTCACCGGCGCGGAAGCCGATAAGCAGCTGACCATCGTCATCTGCAACATCCGGCTGCCCCGCGTGCTTTTGGCAATGCTGGTCGGGGCGGGGCTTTCCGTCGCAGGCTGTGCCTTCCAGAGCCTGTTCGCCAATCCCTTAGCCACGCCGGATACGCTCGGCGTCGCATCGGGCACGTCCTTCGGTGCAGCACTTGCGCTCCTCATGGGGATGGGACTCTTAGGCGTGCAGGGCATCGCCTTCGCGTTCGGCATCCTCGCCGTCGTCCTGACATGGCTCACCTCGGCAGGCAACGGAAAAGGCCTTGGCTCCGTCGTTTTAGGCGGTATCATGATCGGCTCGCTGTTCTCATCGCTGGTATCACTGGTGAAATTTACCGCCGACACCGAGACCCAGCTTCCCGCCATCACCTACTGGCTCATGGGCAGCCTTTCGGGCGCCGGCTATGAGCCGCTGAAATGGGGCTCGCCGTGGATCATAGGCGGTATTCTCGTGCTGTTCCTGCTCCGCTGGCAACTGAACATCCTCCCCCTCGGCGAGGATGAAGCCCGCTCCCTCGGCACGAATCTCACGGCATTGCGCGCTGTGACGGTCATCTGTGCCACGGCGGTGACGGCTTCGAGCGTCGCCATGTGCGGACAGGTCGGCTGGGTCGGCCTGCTCATCCCGCACATCTGCCGGATGGCGTTCGGCAACGATCACCGGGTGCTCATCCCGGCGAGCATCAGCTTAGGTGCGGCGTTTTTAGTCATCGTGGACACGATCGCCCGCAGTGTTTCGGCGGCGGAGATCCCGATCTCCGTCCTGACCGCGATCATCGGCGCACCGTTCTTCATCGTGCTGATGCGCAGAAGCGGGGGGTGGCGGATATGACATTGGAGATCCGTGAGGGCTGCTTTTCCTACGGAGGTCAGCCCGTCCTCGACCATGTGAGCCTGACCGCAGGCCCCGGCGACCTCATCGCCGTCCTCGGCCCGAACGGCGCCGGAAAAACGACCATGCTGCGCTGTATGCTGGGCTTTCTGCACTGGCAGTCCGGCGACAGTTTTCTCGATGGGCGCTCCGTCCGCAGCATCCCGCCGCGGGAGCTGTGGCGTAGCATCGCCTATGTCCCGCAGGCTCGGAGCTTTACCTCGGCAGCGACCGCAGAGCAGACCGTGCTCCTCGGCAGAAATGCCCATATCGGGCTGTTTTCGCAGCCGAAGAAGAAGGACATTGACCTTGTGCATGAGCTGCTTGATAGGCTGCATATCAGCCATCTGGCGCAGAAAAGCTGTGCCGGGATCAGCGGCGGCGAATTGCAGATGGTGCTCATCGCCAGAGCCCTTGCCGCCGAGCCGAAGATCCTCGTCCTCGATGAGCCGGAGTCGAACCTCGACTTCCGCAACCAGCTCATCGTCCTTGAGACCATGACCGACCTGACGAGGCAGGGAATGACGGTCATCTTCAACACGCACTACCCCGATCACGCGCTGCGCAGGGCAAATAAGGCGCTTTTGCTGCATAAAGGCGGACAGGCGCAGTTCGGCGATACGCACAGCATCGTGACCGAGGAGCACATCCGGAATGCCTTTCAGGTGCGGACGGTCATCGGCGAGATCGAAACAGACGAGCGCATCTACCGGAGCATCCTGCCGCTCGACTTAGCGGCGGAAACTGCCGAGATCGCGCCGGATACGCACCGTATCGCCACCGTGTCCATGATCCTGCAGGACGGCGAACAGGCGATGCAGGTCAATGAGATCCTGCACGAATACAGCCAATATCTGGTAGGCAGAATGGGTCTGCCCTACCGCAAGGCCGGCGTCCACATCATCAACGTCACCCTCGACGCCCCGCAGTCCGAGATCCTCGCTTTGACCGAAAAGCTCGGCAGGTTGTCAGGCTGTAGTGTGAAAGCAACGTATGCGGTCGGCTTTCAGCCGACTTAGGGAGGGCTCCTCGCCCTCCCTAAACCCTCCTCGGCAGGGCGCGGAGCCCGCGCTGGCAGGTGCCTCCCAATGCCTTTGGCAAAGGTCGGCGCAGCCCTGCACCCGCAGGTTTTGGATCATTTAATGTTATGGTAGTATAAAAATGATGCAGGTGCAGGAGGCTCAGCCTCCTGCCGAGGGGTTGAGGGGGCGAGTAGCCCCCCTAAGCGGGCGTCAGCCCGCCGAAAAAATATCACATAAGGAGAAAATTATGCTTAAAATAGCGATTTATGGCAAGGGCGGCATCGGGAAATCGACCACCATTTCCAATATGGCAGCCGCTATGACAGAGATGGGTCTGCGGGTGATGCAGATCGGCTGCGACCCGAAGGCGGACTCGACCGCCGCGCTGCATCCGGGCGTGAAGCTGACGACCGTGCTCGACCTCGTGCGCCAGAAAAAGGACGATTTCACCATCGACGAGATGGTCTGTCCGGGCTTTGGCGGCGTGGTCTGCGTGGAAGCAGGCGGCCCGACACCTGGCATGGGCTGCGCGGGGCGCGGCATCATCACGGCGCTCGAAAAGCTCGCAAGCAAGGGCGTTTACGACAAGTACCAGCCGGATGTTGTCATCTATGACGTCCTCGGCGACGTGGTCTGCGGCGGCTTCACCATGCCGATGCGCGACGGCTATGCCGACCAGGTCTTCATCGTCACATCGGGCGAAAATATGTCCATCTATGCGGCCGCGAACATCGCACTGGCCGTGCAGAATTTCAAGGACAGGGGCTATGCGCAGCTCGGCGGCATCATCCTGAACCGGCGAAATGTGCGCAATGAGGACGAAAAAGTCGCCGAGCTCTGCAATGACATTGAGAGCCGCGTCATCGGCACGCTCAGCCGGAGCGAGACCGTGCAGGATGCCGAGGAGCTGGGCAAAACGGTCATGGAGGCGTTCCCGGATTCGGAGATGGCCAGCGAGTACCGCGCCCTCGCACGGCAGGTGCTCGAAGCCTGCGGAAAGGAGCCGGTATGCTGAAGCGCATGGGCGGCGAGGTCGATACCACCGGCGCGATGGTGCCGATCAAAAACGCCGATTTTCCGGCGCCTTTCAAGTCGGAGCTCGAGTATTCCTGCTCCGCCCGGGGCACCTGGAACATCGTACATACGGGCTTTCTCGTGCCTGAGGCGCATGAGATCTTCGCCTGTGCGGCGGGATGCCTGCGGGGCGTTGTCCTGACCGCCGCTGAGATGAACGCGCAGGATCGCTTCTCGACCATCGAGATCCGCGAAAACAACGTATTAGAGGGCGATATGGAGGATCTGCTCATCGAGGGCGTGACCGACATTTTGCAAAAGCTCCCCTACAAGCCCCGTGCGGTGCTGCTCTATACGAGCTGTATACACCACTTCATCGGCTGCGATCTGCCGCTCTGCTATGCGCGGCTGCGGGAGCGTTTCCTGGATATCGACTTCACCGACTGCTACATGAATCCCATCATGCGCAAGAGCGGTCTGACGCCGGATCAGCTCATGCGGCGGGGACTGTATGCATTGCTGAAACAACGTGATATAGACAAAAACCGCATCAACATCATTGGCAATAATATTGCTACCGATAAGGATTCTGAATTGATCAGAATGCTGGAACAGGCAGGGTATACCATCACGGAAATTCATGATTGTCATAACTATGATGCATACCAACAGATGGCATCCGCAGCTTTCAACATTTGTTATAATCCTGTGGGAAAAGCGGGCGGCGAGGCGCTCGAAAAGCGGCTCGGGCAGAAGCTGCTGTACCTGCCTTTGAGCTATCAGCCGGCGGAGATCCTTGCAGCCTATGAGAAGATGACAAAGGCTCTCGGCATGGAAATGCCCGATCTTTCGGCGGAAACAGATGCCCTCACAGCGGCGCTCCGGCATGCGAAGGAGGTCATCGGGGAGACGCCCATCACCATCGACTACACTGCAACGATGCGTCCGCTGAGCCTTGCGAGGGCGCTGCTGGAGCATGGCTTCAACGTGACGGCGCTTTATATCGACAGCTTTTCCGGCGAGGAAAAGGGCGATCTTGCGTGGTTACAGGCGCATTTCCCGGAGCTCCCGGTCTATGCGACCGTGCAGGTGAAGATGCGTGTCCTGCCGAGGGAGACATGCGAAAAAACGCTTGCCATCGGACAAAAGGCGGCCTACTTCACGGGGACGCCATACTTTGTCAACATCGTGGAATGCGGTGGATATTACGGCTTTTCGGGCTTTTGCAAGCTTTTGGCGCTCATGGAGGACGCCTTCCTGCATGAAAAGGACACCCGGAAGCTCATTCAGATCAAAGGATTGGGGTGTGGCTGCGTATGAGACAGACGGCAAGGATCATTTCGACCTACACGGCGGACGTATCCGGCGTAAATTCGGCACTTTTCGAGCTTGGCGGCATGACCGTCATGCACGATGCCTCCGGCTGCAACTCCACCTACAACACCCACGACGAGCCCCGCTGGTACGACCATGACAGTCTGGTGTTCCTCTCGGGCATCTCCGAGATGGAAGCCATCATGGGCGATGACGAGAAGCTCATCTCGGACATCGTTTCCGCGGCGGAGCAGCTGAAACCGCGATTTATCGCCGTTGCCGGTACACCCATCCCCATGATGATCGGGACGGATTTCAAGGCTGTGGCATCGGTTGTGGAAAAAAGGACGGGCATCCCGGCGTTTGGCTTTGCGACCAACGGCATGCATACCTATGTGGAGGGCGCTTCGATGGCGCTGGCAGGCATTGCGGACAGGTTCGTGACCGAGAAAATGCTCAAAACACAGGACATTTCTGTGAACCTGCTCGGTGTGACGCCGCTCGATTTTTCTGTCAACGGCAGTGCGGCGCATCTGCGGACGGTGCTGGAAAAATATGGCATTATGACCGTTTCCAACTGGGCGATGGGTGATGACCTCGACACGCTGATGCAGGCATCCTCGGCGCATGTGAACCTCGTCGTATCCGACGCAGGCATGGGCGCTGCGAAGGTGCTGCGGGAGCGCTTCGGCATCCCGTATGTCATCGGCAGACCCTATGGAAACTGGACGGCGACGCTTGTCAATAGCATCCGGAAAGCGGCGGAAACCGGCGAAGATCAGGTGCCGCAGGTGGCACGGGAGTGGGCTTCGGCTGTCATCATCGGGGAGGGCATCTCCGCGGTGAGCCTTGCCAATGCGCTGACGAGCGAGACCGGCAGAGCCTTCCGGGCGATCGCTGCGACAGAGACGGAAAGGGTTGTCCTTGGCGCTTCTGACCGCATCGCAAGGGATGAGGACGAGCTTCTGCCGCTGCTAAATGGGGCGGAAATCGTCATCGCCGACCCGCTCTATCAGCCCATCTGCCCGAAGGATGCGCATTTCATCCGGCTGCCGCATGAGGGCTTCTCCGGGCGCATCTTCCGTGACGAGATCCCGGATATGACGGAGGATATTTCCTATATCACACGGCAGCTTGCCTGAAATAAGGAGTCATACATCATGAAAACCGAAACCAAAACCAAAAGCAAAAAGCCCCTTGTGATCGTGCTGATCGTTTTGCTGGTGCTGCTGGGTGCCGGCATCTGGTATTTCCAGTTCGATGACGGCTATTTTCTGACCATCCCGATCCGACCGGGCTATACGAAGATCATGGACAACGTCTATGTCAACAAAGATTATTCCGGCGACCGGGATGAGATCATTGCCCTTGTGAATGAAGCAAAGGCGCGTGATACAGCCTTTTTCGGAGAGCTGAAAGGGCTCGACAACTGGACCCTGATCGTGCATGATGACCCTAAGTTGATCAGCAAGGTCGGGGATAAGACCACGCATACGCTGTTCTTTCCGAAGAAGGAGTATATCGGTATTTCGCAGGAGTATCTGAATGTCGATATTGTGGCGCATGAGATGACCCATGCCGAGCTGCATTCGCATTTCCGCAGTACCATGACGCAGCGGAGGATGCCGACCTGGTTTGACGAGGGCGTTGCTACGCAGAACGACTACCGGGAGCAGTACAGCGCCGAAAACTGGGCAGAACAGACCGACAACGGCAAGAATGCCACCCCGCTCGAGGATATGGACACGGGGAAGGAGTTCTATGCCGGGGAGCAGGAGGAGCGACGGTTCCGGTATATGTGCGCCAAGCACGAGGTCGCCACATGGCTGGAGACCCACACGGTGCAGGAGCTGCTGGCACTGGCGGACAAGGTCGATGCCGGGGAGGATTTTTATACACTCTATGCGCAATAATCTCTGATATATCGCAGTAATTACTGCTTTATATAACCCGCGGGTGCAGGGCTGCATAGTCCTGCCGAGGGAGGTTTAGGAGGGGCGAGCAGCCCCTCCTAAGTCGGCGCAAGCCGACAAAAAAAAACACGCACGTAATCGTGCAGAAAGAAGGATCATGTATGAAAAACTGGAAGAAGCTGGCAGCGGTGCTGCTGAGCGGTGCGATGCTTGCCGTGACGGGCGGTTGTGCGGGCGGTACATCTTCAAGTACTGCTGAGCCGGTGCCGCAGACGGAGGCGGAGACAGCCGAGGCAGCCGCAGACACCGAAGCGATGACTGAGGAGGATGCGACGGCTGCGGCGGAGTCTGACGGTGAGACCATCACAGTGACTGACCATCTCGGCAATGTTGTCGAAGTGCCGAAGGAGATCGACCGGATCGTGGTCGGGAATATTTACCCGCTGCCGTCGGTGCTGACGATCTTCTTTGACTCGGGCGAAAAGATCGTAGGCATGGCGGATGTGTCCATGAAGGCGGCGCAGAACGGGCTGCTCGGGGAGCTCTATCCCGAGGTGCTGGGTGCGGAGACCGGCTTCATTTCGGGCACGGA
>JAGADP010000233.1 GCA_017828885.1 Oscillospiraceae bacterium
CTCCCACAAACTTTTTTTGGAGAAAAAAAGTTTGATCAAAAAAATCGTCTTTGGCTTCGCCGCTTTGGGGAAAACATTTTGCTGCACCATTGTTTGAGACCCCGAAGAACGAAACAGGAGCATCCGAATGGATGCGATGTGCTAAGAAAAACAGCATTGCCCCCTTTGCGAAGCATTGGGGGCAAGCGTTTGTTATGACGGTGCAGTAATAAGCTGCGAAGCAACCTGCCAGCGGGGGCTCCCCGCAACTTTTTTTGGAGAAAAAAAGCTTGAGCAAAAAAACGATCCTTGGGTATTTAGGGTAAAAAAGAGAGATGCTGTCAAAGCACCTCTCTTTGGAGTTATTCTTCTGTAGTTTCCGATGATTCATCTGTATCGTCCGTTTCTTCCTCGGAATCACCCGCCATGCTCTCGTAGGGCTCCTCGTTGGCGTCCATGAGCGCTTCGTGCTCCTCCTTGGAGAGCTGGTTCTTGTGGATGATCTTCACCAGCAGGAAGATCACGCCGTCCAGCACGATCACGCCGATCACGATGAAGACGATCTTGCCCGCCGAAAGGCCGCCGCCCTTCTGCTTGAAGCCGGCGATCTTGACCGGGATGGGGGTGCCGTTCTCGTCTGTCTCCGTGCCGTCCTGGTACCCGAAGGCATAGTTCCCGACGGTGCTGCATCTGGCCGGGATGGTGACTTCCTTCAGGGACGGGCATGCGTAGAAGGCGTAATTGCCGATGCCCTGCAGCGACTGCGGCAGTGTGACGGAGCTCAGGCTCGTGCAGTCGGCAAAGGCGTTCTCGTAGATGATCTCCGTACCCTCCGGCAAAACCACGCTTTTCAGCGAGGAGCAGTATTCAAAGGCACCTGCGCCGATGTAGTGCAGTGTGCTCGGGAAGGTGACCTCTTTCAGATGCTCGGCTGTGAAGAAGGCGGCATCGTAGATGGTCGTCACGCCCTCCGGCACGGCAAATTTCTCCGCCGGATTGCCCGCAGGATACGCAAACAGCACGCTGCCGTCCGCCTTGTAGACCACGCCATCCGTTTCGGAGTAGGTCTGGTTCCCGGCCTCGACGATGTAGGTACTGAGGTTCTTGCAGCCGATGAAGTTCAGCGTTCCGACGTCGGTCAGGTTTCTGCCGAATGTGAACGAGGTCAGGCCCTCGCAGCCGCAGTATACGCCGGAGCCGATCGCCTTGACACTCGACGGAAGGGAATCCTCCTCCATACTGCCGCAGAAGGCAAAGGCGTAGTTTCCCACATGCTCCACGCCCTCCGGGATGGTGACATCCGAGAGGAGCCAGCAGTTATAGAAGGCTTCGGCGCCGATGTCGGTGACTTCATCCGGAATGGTGATCGCTTCAAGCTGAGCGCAGGTATAGCACATGCCATCCGGGATGGCCTTGATGTGCGCGGGGAGGTTCAGCGTTTTGAGGGAGGAGCAGCCGCTGAACGTATCGCGGCCGAGCTCGGTCACGCAGTCCGGGATCGTGATAGAAGTCAGCGATTCGCAGCCCTCAAAGGCGGAAATGCCGATCGTCTTGATGTATTTGCCGAGCTGCACCGATTCCATCTTGTTGCAGTTGTAGAAGGCGCTGTTGCCGATGCTGATGATCTTTCTGCCGTCGGTCTCGTCGGGCAGGATGACAGCGAGGGAATTGGTGTTGACACCTGTCAATTCCACACCGCCCTCCACGATGGTGAAAACGAACATGCCGTCCTCATAGGAGGAACCTATCTCGGTGCTGCTGGCACCCTGGTTATCCGTATTCCGGGCAGCCGCCGGCAAGGATGCGCCGGTCATGAGCAGCATACCGGCGAGGATGCCGGCTGCGATCTGTTTCAAATGCATGGTAAAAACTCCTTTATTTGCCTGATTCTTCTTTCTTCTTGCGCTTGCGTTCCTCGTGTGCCTTGCGGCGCTGTTCGAGGGCAAGGAGCTCTGCTTCGGCCGCTTTTTCGGCTTTCTGGCGCTTCACAGAAATGCTGACGCCGGCGATCATGAGGATCGCTAAAACAGCCCCGACCACAATAATGAGGATCAGAGACTGCGGGGCTTCGGATCTGTAGGAAAAGCCATTGGATTTGGCGTATTTGTAGGCTGCACTGCCGAAATCCACCTCAAAGACCACGCCGGGGATCTTCGTAGAGGCGCCGCTCTCATTCACGCTGTAGCCGAAGCTCTCGCTGCCGAGCGTTTTGATCGACTTCGGGAGAGGCAGCGTTTTCAGCTCGACACATGCATAAAACGCCTGCTCGCCGACGCTTTCGAGCTTCGCCGGGAAATTGATCTCGCTCAGGGCGGCATCTCCGAAGAAGCATCTGTCACCGATCTGCGTCAGACGTTCCGGCAGCTTGACAGATCGCAGGCTGCTGCAATAGGCAAAGCCTGCGCCGATGAGCTCGGGCACATCGTCACAGATGGTCACCTTTTGCAGTGCGGTGCAGTTCATGCAGACGTCTGCTCCGATGGCGCTGACCTTGGTGAATTCGAGCTTTTCGAGATAGCGGCAGTCCGTGAACGCCCACGGCGAAATGGTGCCGCATTTATCCGGGGTCTTGTAGGAGGTATCCGTTTTCGACTGCGGATAGCGGACGAGCGTCCTGGAGATGCCGTCCTTGAACAGAATGCCGTTCTCGGCATAGTAGGTCTCATTCCCGTCCGCCACGGTGATCTCCTGCAAGGACAAACAGCCCTCGAAGGCAAAATCCTCGATCTTTGCAACAGCCTGCGGGATGGCAATGGTCTCGAGCATGCTACATCCCTGGAAGGCATAGCTGTAGATCGTCGTCACGGAATCCGGGATGGTGACCGTTTCGAGCTGGGTGCAGCCGTTGAAGCAGTTCTCCGCAAGCGCCGTAACGGTGTGACCGTCGATCGTCTCCGGGATGTCCGCGTGGACGAGCGCTGCGTCCTCGCATTTCAGCGAGGCGGTGCCGTCATCGAGCAGCGTGTAGGAGTAGGTCTCCGCCGCCGCACAGGGCAGCAGGGAAACGGGCATGGCTGCGATCAGAACGCCCGCAGCGATGCCGCATATTTTTGATAGATTCATATTTTCTTCCTTTACCGGAGCTTAGTTCAGCTCGTACTTTTTCCGTGCCTGCTTTTGCAGAATGACGATCACGACCGTGATGAGGATGACCAGTCCGACAACGCACAGGATGATGATGACGAACACGCTTCTCTGGGTGACGCCGCCGGTGCATTTGATGCTGTTGTTCACGCAGTAGGTGAAGGCCTCGGTGCCGTTGTCGGCATCGACCTCGAAGCCGGGCAGACGGCTCGGCTCGTCACCATCGCTGTAGTAGTAGCCGAGCGCATAGTCACCGATCTGCGTCACATTCGCCGACACGCGGATGGTTTTGAGCAGGGGACAGTTGAAAAAGGCGTAGTTCCGGATGGCGGTGACCGTCTCCGGGATCTCGATCTCCTTGAGCGCCATGCAGGCGTAGAAGCAGCCCTCACCGATCTCCTCGAGGTGCTGCGGGAGCTTCACGCTTTCGAGGGAGGTACAGTTGCCGAACACAGAGCCCTGGAGCACGGTGATGCTGTCCGGTACCTCTGCCGTTTTCAGCGCGGTGCAGTAGTAAAAAGCATCCCGGCCGAGCTCGGTGATATGCTGCATATCAATTTCCTGTATATAGGTATTGCCGATGAAGGCATAGTCCTCGATGCGGGTGCAGCCGTCCGGGATCGCATACTGTGTATCGGTCTTCTTACTCGGATACAGGATGAGCGTCGTGCCGTCCAGATCGAACAGGATGCCGTCCTCATCCTTGTAGTGCCGGTTATCCTCCGCGACCTCGATCCCTGTGAGCGCGGAGCAGCCCTCGAAGGCAAAGTCTCCGATCTCCTCGGTGGCCGCCGGGATCTGGAATCCCTCCATCGCGGAGCAGTTGTAGAACGACTTCAGGCCGATCTTCTGCACGCTCTTGGGGATATTGACCTCCGTCAGTGCAGTGCAGCCATAGAAGGCATAGTCGTCGATGACCGTGATGGTCTCCGGGAGCTTCACGCCGGTCAGATTGACACAGCCGTTGAAGCAATCGACCTCGATCATCGTCACGTCCATGCCGTTGATCTGGGACGGTACCTCGATCGTTCCGGCGGTCTCCTTATCGAGCAGCGACACGGAGACAACGCCGTCGCCATAGTCGTTGTAGGACCAGGTGTCATCCTCGATGTACTCCGCCTGTCCGGGCAGCAGCGCCATCACCGGCAGCAGCATCGACCCTGCGAGCAGTGCCGCAAACGCTTTCAGGTGCTTTCTCATGCTTCTTCATCCTTCTCCGGCTCGGCGGGTGTTTCGTCAGTCGCAGTTTCCACGTTTTCTGCGTCCTCAGTGGAATTCTCCTCAGCAGGTGCCTGCGCCTCGTCGGCAGTTTCCTCGGCTGCGGTTTCCACAGGTGTTGCATCCTCGGTGGAATTCTCGTCGGCAGACTTCTCCTGCTTCTTTTCCGGCGCGGTCTCGTCCTTCTTCGGCTTCTTCATGAAAGCGATCAGCAGCACGATGGCCAGTGCGATCGCCACGCCGCCGCCAATGCCTAAAATGAGCTGGAGACGCTTGTTGCCGAACAGGCCTGCGCCGATCTTATCCTCGACGTTGACGGGATTGCCGTTCTCGTCGGTCTCGGTTACGACAGCACTGCTGGAATCTGCATCGGTCTCGGCAGGCTCTGTCTCCTCGGTGTAGAGCTTGCCGCCGCCGAGCTCGTAGGGGATGCAGGCATCCTCGACCGCGATGAAGTTGAAGCTGTTCTTGTAGTCATTATCCGCATCCTCGGCAATGGCATACAGGTAAGCCTCCGTGCCGGGCTGGCCGTAGATGGTAAAGTCGTGGATGGCCTTCATATCGCCGTCATAGCCAAAGGCACAGTAGGAGATGCTCTCCACATAGGGCGGGATGGTGATGCAGGAAAGGCCTGTCCCGCAGAAGGCATACTGGCCGACCGTTTTGAGCGTATCAGGCAGCGTGACCTGTGTGAGCGCGGGATCATAGGCAAATGTGGCATGGGAGATCTCCTCGGTGCCGCTGTGGAATGTCACACTGTTCAGCGAAGTGCAGTAGGAGAAGGCATAGTCCTCGATCATGATGACAGAGCCGGGGATGTCTACCTTCTCGAGCTTCTCGGAATGGCCGAATGTCCATCTGCCGAGGTAGACAACGCCGTCAGAGACCGTGAGCTCCTTCAGATTCTGGGCAAAGCCGAACGCACCGGAGGTCACTTCCTCCACGCCAGCCGGGATCGTATAGCTCTCGTCCGCCTTGGAAGCGGGGTAAGCCACCAGCAGCTTGCCGTCATCGGCAAACAGGACGTCATTTTCCACATAGAGATAGGGGTTGCCCTCCTCGACCGTGAAGGTCGTCAGTGCATCGCAGTCGAAGAACACATGCACGCCCACATCAATGACGGATGCGGGGATCGTGACCGCCGTGATGCCCGTAGAGCTCATGAAACAGCCCTTGCCGAGGCAGGTCACAGGGTGTCCCTCGATCTCGGACGGGATCGTCAGCTCACCCTCGTAGCTCTCGGCCGGGATGAAGTGATCGAGCGTCACATTGCCCTCGGCGTCGATGGTATACTCATAGTCCGCGGTGGAGCCTTCGATCTCCTCTTCGCTTTCGGTAGCCTGCTTCTCCTCGGCACAGACGGTCATCGGCACGGACAGCAGCATCACCGCAGCCGCAAATACTGCATAAAACTTCATATTATCCTTCCTTCCGGATCAAAGGGATCACTGGATCGATCACGCCTGACGGCTTGCATCCATCTTGCGCACCAGATTTCATCAGTGCTTCCCCAAAAACTATTCATTGAATCATTATACCATATCGCAGAAAGAATTGCAAGTGTTCCGCAAAGTTTCATGAAGCTGACACATCCGTATCACCAAACCATAGGAGGATATTTGTCAGGTCAGGAGGGTCTCATCCTGCGTTTAGACAATATGCATAATTTTCAGCGTGGCAGAATTCAACATTTATATTCTGTTGAAAACTTTTATCGGAGCCTATTGCTTTTTAAAGCAAAATGTGATACAATATAATTAAGTAAGAATCTAATGGAGGTTATCATATGAATTCGTTTGAAGAAGTATTTGAACAGGTCAAGCGTTACATGACAGAAAACGGCATGGTCGCCGAAGCCGCTATGACGACCTGGATCAATTCAATGATCCCTGTCAAGCTTGACGGACAGGATGCGATCTTCCAGGTAGATACCGATTTTCAGCAGGGTATCATTCAGACACATTACAAGGCGAAGATCGAGAAAGTGCTTGAAGAGATCATGGGTTTCCCCGTGAATCTTGTTGTCAACGTGCAGCCGCCCGCCAAGGATGAGGAGCCTGCACCGCATGTGCCGGATCCCAAGGAGCTGGAGGAAAAGCACGCAGAATTGCAGAAGAGCTATGAATTTGCCGAATACGACTACACCTTCGATACCTTCATTGTCGGCAGATCCAATGAGTTCGCCTTCGCAGCCTGCAAAGCCGTGGCGACCGATGCCGGCAATCCGAAAAGTGAAGCCGATGCCAAGAAGCTCCAGGCAAATCCGCTCTTCATCTACGGCCCGTCCGGTCTGGGCAAGACACACCTCGTAACTGCCATCAAGCAGGAGATCGAGAAGAATTATCCGGACATCAACGTCATCTACGTTACCGGCGAGACCTTCGGTAATGAGCTCATCAAGGCCATTAACGAGCGCGGCACCACAGGTACCGAGGCATTCCACGACAAGTACAGAAATGCAGACGTCCTCATCGTCGATGACATCCAGTTCTTTGCCGGCAAGGAGCGCACACAGGAGGAGTTCTTCCATACCTTCAACAAGCTGCACTCCGAGGGCAAGCAGATCGTCATTACATCGGATAAGCCCCCGCGCGACCTCAAGACGCTGGAGGAGCGTATCCGCAACCGGTTTGAGTGGGGTCTGATCGCAGACATCAGCACACCGGACTTTGAGACCCGCTTCGCCATCATCCGCCGCAAGGCAGAGCTCCTGGATCTGAAGATTCCGGATGAGGTGGTAGAGTTCATCGCAGGCCGTCTCAAGACCAACATCCGTCAGCTCGAGGGCGCTGTCAAGAAGCTCAAGGCGCTGAAAATGCTCGCCAACAGCTCTCCGACGATCTCGATGGCACAGAGCGTCATCCGCGACATCCTGACCGATGACCAGCCCATCCCGATCACGGTGGAGAACATCATCGCCGAGGTGGCTACCGTTTACGGCATCACCCCGGAGGAGATCCGCTCGAGCAAGCGCACCTCCCAGATCTCCATTGCCCGCAAGGTGGCCGCTTACGTCGTGCGTGAGGTCACCGGCATGTCGCTGGCTGCCATCGGTGCAGAATTCGGCGGCAGAGACCATTCGACCATTGTTTATGCCATCAATACCGTCAACGATGCGCTGAAGAAGGACGAGAACCTCAAAACGCTCGTGGATGACATCATCAAGGACATCCGTGAAAAGAATCCGCAGCCGGTCAATAACTAAACTGCCATTTCCACAATGCAGTTGAAAACATTGTGTGAAAAAGTGCAGAGGAACAGCTTTCTACCTGTTCTCAACCTACTTTTCAACACTGCGTTGAAAAGTAGGTTGAGAGATTTTATCCGAGTTTCCGTGATTTCACAGACATGAAACGACAATTTCCACTTTTTCTGCAAATTCCGGATTTCACAGTTTCACCGGTGTGAAAAAACAAAAATTCTTTCTCCACAAAATTTTCAAGAAGTTTTCCCTTTCCACTCCACAATCTTTCCACTTTCCAACCAACAAAATTCGACAAACGCATCTTACCACTTTTTCACTTTTTCTCCCAAGCATCAGTGTGGAATCGAAATCTTCGTCCTACGGTGCTTTAAAGCACATTTCCACTTTTTCAATACCCTCTACTATTACTATTATTTCTTTTATTTAGATTGATTGATTTAGTGCTTCCGCAATTCTTTCCCGTACTGTTAATTTCCACATTCTAAAAAAAGATGCGGGTGCAGGGCGGTCACCGCCCTGCCGAGGGGAGGTTTAGGAGGGGGCGAGGAGCCCCCTCCTAAGTCGGCGCAAGCCGACAAATACATCGGAAGCCAAATAAGGAGTTGACATACATGCAGTTTACCTGTAACCGCAACGAGATCTGCAATGCGATCTCTCACGTCATGAAGGGCGTATCCGTAAAATCCACCATCCCCGCACTCGAGGGCATCTGCCTCCAGATGGAGGAGAATGCCATCGTTCTCACAGGCTATGACCTTGAGATCGGTGTGCGTACACGCATCGCGGCTGAGTGCCACGATAATTTCACCTGTGTACTTGGCGCAAGACTGCTCAATGAGATGACACGCCGCATGACCGGTGAGACCATCACCTTTGAGATCGACGAGAACCTGAATGTCAGAATGTCGAGCAACGATACCCGCTGCGCCATCTCTGCGATGAGCGCGGACGAATTCCCGGCGCTCCCTGTGGTCGAATCCACGACAAAGACCGGCATCCAGCAGCCGCTGCTGCGTTCGATGATCCAGCAGTCGAGTTTTGCAGCCTCCGTCAAGGAGGATAAGCCGATCCTGACGGGTCTGCTGTTTGAGTCGGAGGATTCCACCTTCTACGTCGTTGCAATGGACCGCTATCGTCTGGCCATGCGCCAGGAGCTCGTGGATGCACTGGGTACCTTCCGCTTTGTCGTACCGAAGAAGGCACTTTCCGAGCTGATCGGCATGATGAAGGACGATGCCGAGACGCCGTGTGAATTCTCTACCAACGGCAAGCACATCGTCTTTTCTGTCAACGGCTTTGAGCTGTTCGCCAGACTGCTCGAGGGACAGTTCCACAACTTCCGCAGCAGCATTCCCACGGACGAAAAGACCACAGTTACCCTCAACACCAAGGATATCATCGCCTGTGCAGAGCGCTGTGCGCTGTTCATCAACGACAAGAACAAGGCGCCCATGCGCTGTGTATTCGGCGACGGTGCCATGGAGATCTCCTGCAAGACGGCCGTCGGCGAGATCCATGACAAGATCCCGGCAGACATCAGCGGTGAGCCGGTGACCATCGGTTTCTCCAACAAGTATCTCCTCGAGGCACTGCGTGCCTGCGAGTGCGACAAGGTCACGCTCCACATGAGCGGCAGCAACAAGGTCATCAAGATCACACCGCCCGAGGGCGAGAGCTTCGTTTACCTCATCATGCCGATCCAGCTCAAGAACTGAGGGGGCGGAAGAATATCATGAAAACTGAGAAAGTGAAGATCAGGACAGAATTCATCAAGCTTGACCAGCTTCTGAAATTTGCGGGTCTCTGCGATACGGGCGGCTTTGCCAAGGAGCTCGTGCAGCAGGGTGCTGTCAGGGTCAACGGCGAGGTCTGCACGATGCGCGGCAAGAAGATCCGCCCGGGCGACGTCATCGAGGTCGATCAGTATCGGGTAGAGGTCGAGTGAATGTATGTCACTTCCTTTGCGGCTGACGGCTTCCGCAACCTGCACGGGGTGCGGTTCGAGCCGGATCCGCATTATAACATCATCACAGGCGATAATGCCCAGGGCAAGACGAATCTGCTCGATGCCATCTGGCTCATGACCGGATGCAGGAGCTTTCACGGCGCCAAGGAGCGGCATTATCTGGGCTTTGATGCCGATTTTTTCCAGTGTGATATGCGTTTCCACGATGGCAGACGGGAACAGCGCATTGCGTACAGCCTCGAGAGGGGCGTGCAGAAAAAGCGCAAGATCACCATCAACGGCGTGGATACCAACAAGACCGGCGGGCTGTTCGAGGCGTTTCACTGTGTGGCGTTTTCCCCTTCCGATGTGGAATTGGTGAACGGCGCACCGGACAAGCGGCGATCCTTCGTGGATCTCTGCGCCTGTCAGCTCCATCCGGGGAGCATGCAGTATGTGAGTCGTGCTTCGCTCCTGCTGTCGCAGCGGAATGCCGGGATCCAGAATGCCCACAAGGGCAGGATCCGCCGGCAGGATGTCACGCTCTGGGATCCGCAGCTGGCGCAGACGGGCGCATGGATCTCCTGCATGCGGGCGGCGTATATCCGCAGCATGGCACCGCTCTGCAAAAAGCTCTACGGCATCATGACCGGCGGCAGCGAGCAGCTTGAGGTGGCGTATAAAAGCGCCATCTACGGCGATATGGAGCTCCCGGAGAAGCCGACCAAGGAGCTCGTGGCACTCTATCAGGAGCGGCTGGCGGCGCATGTGGAGGAGGATCTGCGGCTCGGGTATACGAGCCGGGGCATCCAGCGGGATGATCTGCTGCTGAACATCGACGGCAATCCCGTCCAGACCTTCGGTTCACAGGGGCAGCGCAAGAGCACTGCCATCGTGTTGAAATTGGCGCAGGCCTATCTCTATAACGAGAAAATGCAGCGCTCCCCCGTCGTTCTGCTCGACGATGTGATGGGCGAGCTCGACGAGCGGCGGCAGCGGCTGATCTATGAGATGGTGGAGGACATGCAGGTGTTCATCACGCTCTGTAATCCCTCTTCTCTCTGTCTGGAGAAAAAGGGGAAAACCTTCCGGATGCAGGCAGGGATCCTCACCGAAGAAGCCTGAATTGTTGAAAACTCTGTGGAAAGAGTGGAAAACATTTTTAAGATCACGTAATTTCATCCTTTTTCGACCCTCTGTTTTCCCCCATAATGTGGAAAACACGGTGGAAACTGAAATAATTTATCAACATACCACCGAAAAGCCCCTGAAACAGAGCTTTTCGGAGCGGCATTGCCGCAGAGGAGAGTGAGATCATGGAAGAAGAACGCTATGATGCGGAACAGATACAGGTACTCGAGGGTCTTGACCCGGTGCGGAAGCGTCCGGGCATGTACATCGGCTCGACCGGTATCGACGGTCTGCACCATCTGGTCTATGAGATCGTGGACAATGCGATCGACGAG